>CAMLIA010000006.1 GCA_946479905.1 uncultured Frankiales bacterium
CCGCCCGATCAGGCCGCCGAGGACACCCAGCAGGGCGGTCATCAGCAGGCTGATCCGGCCGTGACCGGGCGCGATGGCCCTCCCGATGAGCCCCAGGACGAGGCCCACGACGAGCGCCCAGACGGCCGACATGAGCGTCGCCCCGATGAACGGGAGCACGACGAAGAGCACCACGATGACGACGAGCAGCGCGAACAGCACGACTCCAGGGTAGAGCGTCGTTGTTACGGCTAGCGTTCCTGAGCGTGACTCTCGCCGTACGCGTCATCCCGTGCCTCGACGTGGACGCCGGCCGGGTCGTCAAGGGGGTCAACTTCACCGACCTGGTCGACGCGGGCGACCCCGTCGAGATGGCCCGGGTCTACGACGCCGAGGGAGCCGACGAGCTGGTCTTCCTCGACATCACCGCGTCGAGCGGCAGCCGGGAGACGACGTACGACGTGGTGCGCCGCACGGCGGAGCAGGTCTTCATCCCGCTCACGGTCGGTGGCGGCGTGCGCAGCTGCGACGACGTGGACCGGCTGCTGCGGGCCGGCGCGGACAAGGTCGGCGTGAACACCGCCGGGATCGAGCGGCCCGGGCTGCTGAGCGAGATCAGCAGCCGCTTCGGGTCGCAGGTCCTCGTGCTGAGCGTCGACGCCCGTCGTACCCCCAGCGGCTCGTTCGAGGTGACCACGCACGGTGGCCGCACCGGAACCGGCATCGACGCGCTGGAGTGGGCGCAGCGCGGCGAGGAGCTCGGGGTCGGCGAGATCCTGCTCAACTCGATGGACGCCGACGGGACCCGCAAGGGCTACGACCTGGAGATGCTGCGCGCCGTCCGGTCGCGCGTCTCCGTCCCTGTGATCGCCAGCGGAGGAGCGGGCTCGGTGGACGACTTCGCCCCCGCCGTCCAGGCGGGCGCGGACGCGGTGCTCGCCGCCAGCGTCTTCCACTTCGGGACCATGCGGATCGGTGACGCGAAGGCCGCGCTCCGGGCCGCCGGCTGCACCGTGCGGGAATCCCGTTGACCTCAACCGGGGTTGAACTGCTTCTGTGAACCCCGACATGGACACCCCGCCACGCACCTCCCGGCAGGTCATCGTCCGCGGGCTCTCGATCCTGTGGCTGGCCGTCAAGGAGGAGCCGAGGGTCTTCGCCGTCTCGGCGGCCGGCAGCGCCCTGTTCGGGGGCATGACGATCGGCCAGGCGTATGCGTTCGGCCACATCACCAGCACGGTCATCGAGCCGTCCATCAAGCGCGGCGACGCCACCACCGCCGCGCTCACCGGTGCGGTGCTGCTGGTCCTCGGGGTCGCCACGCTGAAGGTCGTCGGCATCCTCGGCCGCCGGCTGGGCGCCGGGATCATGCAGTACCGCCTGCAGGCGACCTACCGCAAGCGCGTCACCCGGCGGTACCTCGAGCTCCCGCTCGAGTGGCACCAGCAGCACCCCACCGGCGAGCTGCTGTCCAACGCCAACAGCGACGTCGAGGCGACGTGGTACCCGATCGCGCCCTTCCCGTTCGCCTTCGGCGTCGTCTTCATGCTGATCGGGACGCTCACGCTGCTGTTCTTCACCGACCCGGTGCTGGCTGTCGTGGGTTCGATCATCTTCCCGGCGATCGCGGTGCTCACCGTGGTCTACAGCAGCCGGATGTCGCCGCTCATGACGCGTGCGCAGCAGCTGCGCGGCGAGGTCAGCACGATCGCCCACGAGTCCTTCGACGGCGCGCTGGTCGTCAAGACGCTCGGCCGCGAGACCTTCGAGACCGAGCGCTTCACCGCCAAGAGCCGCGAGCTGCGTGACACCCTCGTGCAGGTCGGCCGGGTGCGCGGCCTGTTCGACCCGCTCATGGAGGCGCTGCCGGTCATCGGCGTGCTGATGGTGCTCGTCGTCGGGACGAGCCGGGTGGGCAGCGGCCACCTCGACAGCGGCACCCTGGTGCGCGTCGCCTACCTGTTCACGCTGCTGGCCTTCCCGGTCAGGGCCATCGGGTGGGTCCTCAACGAGCTGCCGCGCAGCGTCGTCGGCTACGACCGGGTGCTGCGGGTCCTCGAGGCCGAGGGCGAGCAGCAGTTCGGTACGACGACAGCGACCCACGACGGGCCGGTGGCCCTCGACGTCGACGAGGTCTCGTTCGCCTACGGCGAGGAGCAGGTGCTGCACGAGGTGTCCTTCGACGTGGCTCCCGGCAGGACGGTCGCGGTCGTGGGCCCCACCGGCGCGGGCAAGTCGACGCTCGTGACGCTGCTGGTCCGGCTCGTCGACCCGCTGTCGGGCGTCGTCTCCTACGACGGCACCGACGTGCGCGCCTTCGCGCCCGGGCAGCTCGCGACCGTCGCCGCGCTGGCACCGCAGACGACCTTCCTGTTCGACGACACCGTCCGCGGCAACGTGACGCTCGGCGCCGACATGAGCGACGAGCAGATCTGGGCGGCGCTGCGGGTGGCGCAGGCGGACGGGTTCGTCGCCGCCCTCGCCAAGGGGCTCGACACGGTCGTCGGCGAGCGGGGGACGACGCTGTCCGGCGGGCAGCGGCAGCGGCTGGCCCTGGCACGCGCCGTGGCCCGCAACCCGCGGCTGCTCGTGCTCGACGACGCCACGTCCTCGGTCGACCCCTCCGTCGAGCAGCGCATCCTCGCCGGGCTCCGGGGGTCGGCGACCGCGAGCACCGTCGTCGTCGTGGCGTACCGGCGGGCGACCATCGCGCTGGCCGACGAGGTCGTGTTCGTGGAGGACGGCCGGCTCGTCGACCGCGGCAGCCACGACGAGCTGCGGGCGCGCTGCCCCGGCTACCGCGACCTCGTCACGGCCTACGAGCGGGCCGAGGCCGAGCGCGAGGCCGAGCACGCCGGCGACGAGCGGGAGACCGTCTGATGGGCACCGTCGACGTCGCGACCGTCGAGCGCGGGTCGTTCGGGACCCTCGCCCACGGCCTCAAGGTCGCGCCGGAGTTCCGCGCGGGGCTGCCGACCACCCTCGGGCTGGCGCTGCTCAGCACGGCCGGTCGGGTCGTCGTACCCCTCGCCGTGCAGCAGACCATCGACCACGGCCTCAACCGGGCGACGCCCGACCTCGGCCTCGTGCGGGTCGCCTGCGGGCTGGCCGCCCTCGCCGTCGTGGTCACCGCGGTCGCCAACTACCTCATGAACGTGCGGCTCTACCGCACCACCGAGGACGGGCTGCTGGCCCTGCGCACCCGGGCGTTCCGGCGGGTGCACGACCTGTCGATGCTCCACCAGGCCACCGAGCGGCGCGGCTCGCTCGTCAGCCGGGTGACGGGTGACGTCGACACGATCAGCACGTTCATGCAGTTCGGCGGGCTGCTCATCGTCATCTCCGTCGCGCAGCTCGTGCTCGCGACCGCCGTCATGCTCTGGTGGTCGTGGGTCCTCACCCTCGTCGTCTACGTCTGCATGCTGCCCCTCGCCCTCTCGCTGCGCGTGTTCCAGCAGAAGCTGCAGGTCGCCTACGGCGCGGTGCGCGCCCGCATCGGCGAGCTGCTCGGAGCGATCTCCGAGTCCGTCGTCGGGGCCCCGGTGATCCGGGCGTACGGCGCGCAGGCACGCACCGCGCAGCGCGTCGACGAGGCCGTCACGAGGACCCGGCAGGCGCAGACCCGGGCCCAGACGATCGCGGCCACGACCTTCTGCTCCGGTGAGGTGACCACCGCGCTGGCCAACAGCGCGGTGATCGTCGTCGGCGTGCTGCTCGCGATCGACGGCCACCTGACGGTCGGCCGGCTCATCGGGTTCCTGTTCCTCGTCACGCTCTTCGTGCAGCCCGTGCAGGTGGCGACGGAGGTCCTCAACGAGGCGCAGAACGCGATCGCCGGCATGCGCCGCGTCCTCGGGGTCCTGGACACCCCGACCGACGTCGGCGACCCCACGCCCGGGCTGGCGCTGCCGGACGGTCCCGTCGCCGTCGCGTTCGAGCACGTCTGCTTCGCCTACGACCTGGGGCGCGACGTGCTGCACGACGTCGACCTCACCATCGAGCCGCAGAGCCGGGTCGCCGTCGTCGGCGAGACGGGGTCGGGGAAGACCACGTTCGCCAAGCTGCTCACCCGGCTGATGGACCCGACCCGGGGACGGGTGCTGCTCAGCGGCGTGCCGCTGGACCAGGTGTCGTTCGACTCGCTGCGCCGGCGGGTCGTCATGGTGCCGCAGGACGGCTTCCTGTTCGACACCACGATCGCCGACAACGTCCGCTACGGCCGGCCCGACGCGACCGACGACGACATCGAGCTCGCCTTCACCGAGCTCGGGCTGCTCGACTGGCTCGCCACGCTGCCGGACGGGATCCGCTCCCACGTCGGGGAGCGCGGCGAGTCGCTGTCGGTCGGGGAGCGCCAGCTCGTCGCGATCGCGCGGGCCTACGTCGCCGACCCCGACCTGCTCGTGCTCGACGAGGCCACCAGTGCGGTGGACCCCGCGACCGAGGTCCGGCTGGCGCGGGCGCTCGACTCCCTCACCCGGGGCCGCACGACGCTGACCATCGCCCACCGGCTCTCGACCGCGGAGGCGGCGGACGAGGTGATCGTCGTGGACAAGGGCGTGGTCGTGCAGCGCGGGCCGCACCGCGAGCTGGTGGCCGTGCCGGGGGTCTACGCCGAGCTGCACAGCAGCTGGGTCAGCCAGTCCCGGTGAGGAGGGCCGAGCAGCGCGGGCTGGTGCTCGCCTTCGTCGCCATGGGGGCCTTCTGGGGCGCCTGGTCGGCGAGCCTGCCTGCGGTACGACGCCAGGCCGGCGTCTCCGACGGCGAGCTCGGGCTGGCCATGGCCGCCGTCGCGGTCGTGTCGGTGCCGGTCATGGCCGTCGCCGGTCGGCTCACCGACCGCTTCGGGCCGCGTCGGGTGCTGCCCGCCGCTGCCCTGATCTTCGCCGCCGTGGCCCCGCTTCCCGCGCTGGCGCACTCGCTGACCGGGCTGGTCCTGGCCCTGGCCCTCATCGGGGTGGGCACCGGCGCGCTGGACCTCACCATGAACGCTGCGGCCGCGGGCTGGGAGCGGCTCGAGCGCACCCACCTGATGAGCACCGTGCACGCCGCGTTCAGCGCCGGCGTCCTCGTGGGTGCTGTCTTCGCCGGCCTCGCCCGCCAGGCGGGAGCCGGACCGCTGCCCATCCTCGGGACCGTCGCCGTCGGCACCGCTCTCGTGGCGGTCACGCAGCCGCCGTACCGCAAGCTGCCGGCGGAGCCGTCCGGGCGCACCCGGCGGAGGCTGCCGCCGTTCCTCGTCGGGATCGGGCTGCTGACCGCAGGGGCGTTCCTGTGCGAGGACGCCCTGCAGTCGTGGAGCGCGCTGCGGCTGGAGCGCGGCCTCGGCGCGACGCCCGCGGTCAGCGGGCTGGGACCCGGCCTCTTCGCCGGGTCGATGGCGATCGGGCGGTTGGCCGGCGGCTGGTTGTCCAGGCGGTTCGCCGCCCGGGTGGTGTTCCGCGTCGCCGCGGCCGTGCTCGCCGTCGGTGCCGTGGTCGTCGCCGCGGCGCCCACGGCCGGGATCGCGCTGGCCGGTCTGGTCGTCGCCGGTGCCGGCACGTCGGTGCTGGCCCCGGTCCTCTACTCCGCGGTCGGGAACCGCTCCGAGCCCGGGCGGCAGGGCGCCGACCTCGCGACGGTCGCCGGCATCGGGTACGCCGGGTTCCTCACCGGCCCGCCGCTGGTGGGCGCCGTCTCCGCCGGGACCTCACTGCCCGTCGCCCTCGCCGGCCTCGGCGGCATCGGGCTGCTGCTGGCCGCACTCGGTCCCTTGCTCCTCTCTGGGAAGATGTCCTCATGAACACTGCAGTCCGCCCCACCGACCTCGACCCCGCCCTTGCCGCCCAGCTCAAGCGCGACGCCGACGGCCTCGTCGTCGCCGTCTGCCAGCAGCACGACACCGGCGAGGTGCTCATGGTCGGCTGGATGGACGACGAGGCGCTGCACCGCACCCTGACCACCGGCCGCTGCACCTACTGGTCCCGCTCCCGCCAGGAGTACTGGGTGAAGGGCGAGACCTCCGGGTCGCAGCAGTGGGTCAAGTCCGTCGCGCTGGACTGCGACGGCGACACCCTGCTGGTGAAGGTCGACCAGGTGGGGGGTGCCTGCCACACCGGTGACCGGACCTGCTTCGACGCGAAGGTCCTCCCGGCCGTGGTGGGCGAACGGCCGTGAGGCTCGGGGTCACCACCCCGTCGGCCGCCGACTTCGCCACCCTGGACCAGCCGCTCGTCCCCGTGGTGCGGCGCCTGCTCGCGGACGGCGAGACCGCCGTCGGCGTCTACCGCAAGCTCGCGCAGAACCGGCCGGGCACGTTCCTGCTGGAGTCGGCGGAGCAGGGCAAGTGGTCGCGCTGGTCGTTCGTGGGTGTCCGCTGCGCGTCGGTGCTGACCGAGCGGGACGGGGTCGCGCTCTGGCTCGGCGACGGGCTGCCGACGACGTCGACCGACCCGCTGGAGGCGCTGCGCGAGGCGCACGCGCTGCTGCAGTCCCCGCACGTCGACGGCCTGCCGCCCTTCACCGGCGGCCTGGTCGGCTACCTGTCGTACGACGTGGTCCGCCGTCTCGAGCGGCTGCCCTCCACCGTGCCCGACGAGCTGGGCATGCCCGAGCTCACGATGATGCTGGCCACGGACCTGGCGGTCCTCGACCACTCCGACGGCTCGGTGTGGCTGATCGCCAACGTCGTGCGCGGCGGGTCCTACGAGGACGCCGTCGCCCGCCTCGACGACATGGCGGCCGCGCTGGCCAAGCCGTCGGAGCCGTCGGTGGCGGTGCTCGACCTGGACGCGCCGCCGACCTTCGCGTCCCGGTCCGGCAAGGAGACCTACCAGGCCGGCGTCGAGACGGTGAAGGAGCACATCCGGGCCGGCGACGCCTTCCAGGTGGTGCTCTCCCAGCGCTTCGAGGTGGCCACCGACGTGGACGCGCTCGACGTCTACCGGGTGCTGCGCGCGACCAACCCGTCGCCGTACATGTACCTGCTGCGGTTCGCCGGGCGGGAGTCGCCGTACGACGTCGTCGGCTCCTCACCCGAGGCGCTGGTGACGGTGTCCGGGGGCGAGGCCGTGCTGCACCCCATCGCGGGCACCCGCCCGCGCGGCGGCACGCCTGAGGAGGACACCGCACTCGGCGTCGAGATGCTCGCCGACCCGAAGGAGCGCTCCGAGCACGTGATGCTGGTCGACCTCGGCCGCAACGACCTCGGCAGGGTCTGCTCGCCCGGCACGGTCGACGTCGTCGACTTCATGTCGGTGGAGCGGTACTCGCACGTCATGCACATCGTCTCCACCGTGGTGGGCCAGGTGGCGCCGGGCCGGTCCGCGTTCGACGTGCTCTGCGCGACCTTCCCTGCGGGCACGCTGTCGGGCGCCCCGAAGGTCCGCGCGATGGAGATCATCGAGTCGCTCGAGCCGGTCCGCCGCAACCTCTACGGCGGGTGCGTCGGCTACCTCGGGGCCTCGGGCGACATGGACATGGCCATCGCGATCCGGACCGCGGTCCTGCACGCCGGCCGGGCCGTCGTCCAGGCGGGCGCCGGCCTGGTCGCCGACAGCGATCCCGCAACCGAGCACGCCGAGTGCGAGAACAAGGCAGCCGCCGTGCTGCGCGCCATCGCCGCGGCCGAGACCCTGCGCGGCGCGTGAGCCCCCGCCGCGAGCTCTGGACGGCCGTCGCGCTCTGCCTGGCCGGGTCTGCGCTCGTGCTGCTCGCGGTCCGGCAGGCGTGGGTCTCCTACCCCGTCGACAACGGCCTGACGATCCGGGACGTCCGGGCCGGCGTGCGGGGCACGTCGGTGGCCGGTGCCGCGCAGGCGCTGAGCCTCGTCGGGTTCGCCGGGGTCGTCGCGATCGCCGCCACCAGGCGCCGCGGCCGCGTGGTCGTCGGTGCGCTCGTCGCCCTCGCCGGGGCGCTCGTGGTCGCCGACCTCGTCAGCCTGCTCGTCCGCGGCCTCGGGCACGAGCTCGCCACCGCCGGCTGCCGGGGCCTGTGCCTGATCCCGAAGGGACGCTACGACGCCGAGCCCACCTGGGCCTGGCCCGTGCTCGCGCTGCTGGGCGGTCTGGTGATGTCGGCCGGCGGGGCGCTCGTCGCGGTGCGGGGCGCCCGGTGGTCCGCGCTCTCCTCGTCGTACGAGGTGCCGGCAGCGCGTGAGACCGCACCTGTCCCGACCGACAAGAGCACCTGGGACGCCCTCGACCGCGGCGACGACCCCACCGCCTGACCCCCGGGGGCGAGGTGTGCCGCGCTGCGCGCGTCTCTCACGCGGCGGAGCGGCACACACCGCAGGGGTGGGTCGTCCGTGCCGCGGCGAGCGGGATTCCTGTGCGGGGGAGCGGCACGCATCACGCTGCGCCCCAGCCACGAGTGCGGCGGTCGACGATCTCGCGGATCTCCCGGCGTACCGCCGCCCGGTCGTCGAGGACACCCTCCCGGAAGCGCGTGGTGTGCCAGCCGCGGGTGAACATGCTGCGGTCGCGTGACTGGTCGGCGGCGATCTGCGCGTCGGTCGAGTGGAACAGCAACCCGTCGGCCTCGAAGGCCAGCTTGAGGCGCGGAACGGCGACGTCGAGGCGCGCGAGCTCCGATCCGTCACGGTTGGCCACCACGAGCTGCCGCACCACCTCGTGCGCGGGCACGACGTAGCACACGTCGTCGTGCAGACGGTCCTCGAGCAAGGACTCCCGCTCGGCGGTCCAGAGCGCGACGACGTCCATCACGAGCCGCACGCTCGGGCGGCGGTTGAGCTCGGCCGCGACGAGGCGAACCTCGTCGGCGGTGGTGCACCCGCGGCGGATGGCGCTGAGCAGGACCGCCTCCAGCTGCCTGCGGGTCAGCCGCTCGGCCAGGTCGACGACGGTCCGGTCCGCCAACGCGTAGCGGATCAGCCCGGACCGCAGCTGCAGCTTCGGGTACGACCGGGTGCGCGAGATCTGGACCAGACCACGGCTGCGTCGCGTGTCCGCGTACGGCGTCGTGAGGCATGCGTGCTCGTTGTCCGGCACCCAGAAGCCGTGGCGTCGCGCGGCGCTCTCGTGGCTGAGCATGCTGCGGGGGATCCAGAGCATGCCCGCCGCTTCCAGGAGCTCCCGGGTCACCTCCACGCCGGCGGGCGCGACGACGCCGGGCAGCACCTGCTGCCAGATGCCACTGCGCACCAGGTCACCCACGGTCCGGCCGCTGTCGACCGCGGTGACGTCGGCGGCGTCGAGCAGCCCGTGCTGCTGGCGGGCGCGCGCCATCAGGGCCTTGGTCACGCGGCGATCCATGCCGGGAGGGTGCCGCAATCGGGCTGCCCCGGCCGGTGCGCCTGTGGACACCTGGATGCGTGCCGCTCCGGGCCGGAGTCCCACGCGCGGGCACGGCACACATGGGGAGATCGGCTCAGGTGTGCCGCTCCGCGCGTCACTCCTGCGCGGACCAGCGGCACGCATCGGGGGCGGGACCCCGGATGAGGGGCCGCCAGGCCGCCGGTCTACCGTGACCGGGTGCAAGGAGTTCCCGGGTGAGCGTTCTCGACGAGATCCTCGTCGGTGTCCGTGAGGACCTCGCCGCGCGGCAGGCGGTCACGAGCCTGAGCGAGCTCAAGGACCGCGCTGCGCAGCAGCGGCCGGCCAAGGACGGGATCGCCGCGCTCAAGCAGGCCGGGGTGCAGGTCATCGCCGAGGTCAAGCGGATGAGCCCCAGCAAGGGTCAGCTCGCGGAGATCGCCGACCCCGCGGCCCTGGCCAGGGAGTACGAAGCTGGCGGCGCCGCGGTCATCAGCGTCCTCACCGAGGGCCGGCGCTTCGGCGGCAGCCTGGAGGACTTCGACGCAGTCCGTGCGCAGGTCGAGGTCCCCTTGCTGCGCAAGGACTTCATCGTGTCGAGCTACCAGCTCTGGGAGTCGCGCGCGCACGGTGCCGACCTCGTGCTGCTCATCGTGGCCGCGCTCGAGCAGGAGGCCCTGATCAGCCTGCTGGAGCGCACCGTCAGCCTCGGCATGACGCCGCTGGTCGAGGCGCACGACGAGCTCGAGGTGGTGCGCGCCCTCGACGCGGGCGCCCGGGTCGTGGGCATCAACGCGCGCAACCTGAAGACGCTCGAGGTGGACCGCGCGATCTTCGCCCGGCTGGCCCCCGAGATCCCCGACAGCGTCGTCAAGGTCGCCGAGTCCGGCGTCCGCGACGCCCACGACCTGCTGTCGTACGCCGGCAACGGGGCGGACGCCGTGCTCGTCGGCGAGGGCGTCGTCAAGGACGGCAACCCGCGCCAGGCGGTCGCGGCTCTGGTGACGGCCGGGGCGCACCCGGCCGCTCGGCACCAGCAATGAGCGTGCTGCCCGACGCCTCCGGCCACTTCGGCCCGTACGGCGGCCGCTTCGTCCCCGAGGCGCTGATCGCCGCCCTCGACCAGCTCGCCACCGAGCACGAGGCGGCCAAGCACGACCCGGCGTTCCAGGCCGAGCTCGACGACCTGCTCCGCAACTACGCCGGCCGGCCCACACCGCTCACCGAGGCCAAGCGGTTCGGCGCGGCGATCGGCGCGCAGGTGTTCCTCAAGCGCGAGGACCTCGCCCACACCGGCAGCCACAAGGTCAACAACGTCCTCGGCCAGGCGCTGCTCACCAAGCGGATGGGCAAGACCCGGGTCATCGCCGAGACCGGCGCCGGCCAGCACGGGGTCGCGACCGCCACCGCCGCCGCGCTCTTCGGCTTCGAGTGCACCGTGTACATGGGCGAGGAGGACACCCGGCGCCAGGCCCTCAACGTCGCGCGGATGCGGCTGCTCGGCGCCACCGTCGTCCCGGTCACGACCGGCACCAAGACGCTGAAGGACGCCACCAACGAGGCGTTCCGCGACTGGGTCGCGAACGTCGAGACCACGCACTACGCCATCGGCTCCGTCGTCGGCCCGCACCCGTTCCCCATGCTGGTCAGGGACTTCCAGCGCATCATCGGCGTCGAGGCCCGCGAGCAGCTGCTGGAGCGGATCGGGCGGCTGCCCGACGCGGCCGTCGCCTGCGTCGGCGGCGGCAGCAACGCGATCGGCCTGTTCCACCGGTTCATCACCGACACGGAGGTGGCGCTGATCGGCTGCGAGGCCGGGGGAGAGGGCGTCAGCACCGGTCACCACGCCGCGCCGCTGACGGCCGGCAGCCCGGGCGTGCTGCACGGCGCCCGCTCCTACCTCATGCAGGACGACGACGGGCAGACCCTCGACACGCACAGCATCAGCGCCGGCCTCGACTACCCCGGCGTCGGGCCCGAGCACGCCTGGCTGCGCGACCAGCACCGGGCCCAGTACCGCGGCGTCACCGACGTCGAGGCGATGGACGCCCTGCAGCTGCTCGCCCGCACCGAGGGCATCCTGTGCGCGATCGAGTCCGCGCACGCCTTCGCCGGCGCCCGGCAGTGGGCCGCCGAGCAGGGCCCCGGAAAGGTCATCGTCGTCAACTGCTCCGGGCGCGGGGACAAGGACGTCGACACGGCGGCGCGCTGGTTCGACCTCGTGTCCGAGCAGGACATCGAGAAGGCCTCGGCGCTGCGGGCAGCAGCGGAATGACCCGGATCGACGACCTCTTCGCCCGCACCCGCGAAGAGGGCCGGGCCGCCCTGGTGGGGTACCTGCCGGTCGGCTTCCCCGACGTCGCGACCAGCATCGAGGCGATGGTGGCCATGGTGGACGCCGGGGTCGACCTGGTGGAGGTGGGCGTCCCCTACACCGACCCGGGGATGGACGGCCCGGTCATCCAGGTCGCCGTCGACCGCGCGCTGCGCGGCGGCTCCCGAGTGGCGCACGTCTTCGAAGCCGTCGAGGCGGTCACCGCCCACGCCCCCGCCGTCGTCATGGGCTACTGGAACCCGATCGAGAAGATGACGCCCGCCGTCTTCGCGCAGCGGCTCGCGGACGCGGGCGGCTCCGGGGCGATCACTCCCGACCTCATCCCCGAGGAGGCCGGTCCCTGGATCGAGGCGGCCCGCGCGCACGACCTCGACCCCGTCTTCCTCGTCGCTCCCAGCAGCACCGACGCGCGGCTGGAGGTCGTCGGCCGCGCCAGCCGCGGGTTCGTCTACGCCGCCAGCACGATGGGCGTCACGGGCACGCGCGACACGGTGAGCAACCGGGCCGAGGAGCTCGTGACGCGGATGCGCCGGCACACCGAGCTGCCGATCGGGGTCGGCCTCGGGGTCAGCAACGGCGAGCAGGCGGCCGAGGTCGCGGCGTACGCCGATGCGGTCATCGTGGGCTCGGCGTTCGTCCGCGCCCTCGACGAGGGCCTCGAGGCGGTGCGGCGACTCGCGCAGGACCTCGCCGGAGGGGTACGACGGAAGGCGTGAAGCGCGCCCTCTGCCTCCTGCTGCTCGTGGCCGCCTGCTCGCACGGCACGAGCAAGGCCACCCCGAGCCCGACCGCGCAACCGAGCGAGGACGCGACGCCGACCGCGACAGCGAGCCCCACCCCCACGCCGACCGCGAGCCCGACGCCGGCCGCGCCCGTCGGGCCGGCCGGCACCAAGGTGCCCGCGGGCTTCCACCCGATGTCGGCGACCTTCATCAGCGACCGCACCGGCTGGGTGCTCGGCGCGTCACCCTGCCCGAGCGGCACGGGCAGCTGCGACGTGATCGCGCGGACCCGCGACGGCGGCGCGACCTGGAAGGCGATCCCGTCGCCGAGGACGAGCCCCGACCACCTCGCGACGATCCGCTTCGCCGACGAGCGCAACGGGTTCGTCACCGGCGACCGGCTCTGGGCCACCCACGACGGCGGCGCGACGTGGACACCGGTGCCGGCCTCGGCGGACATCGCCGAGCTCGCCGCGTCAGCCGGCCGGGTCTGGGTCAACCAGAACGGTGTCGTCAAGTCGGCGGCGGTCTCGGTCGGCTCCTTCACCAGCACGCGCAACGCCTTCCGTGCGCAGGGGCTCAAGGTGCGCGGTCCAGTCGTGGTGGTGGCCGACGCCGACGGACGGCTCTACCGGCTCGTCGGCGGTGGCTTCACGGTCGTCCCGACGCCCTGCACCGAGGGTGCGGAGCCGGTGGTCGGACTGGGCGCCGACCGCTGGCTGCTCGTGTGCGCGGGTGACGCCGGGCTGGGGCACGAGGACAAGCACGCCTTCACGAGCACCGATCAGGGCCGGCACTGGGCACCCGACGGTGACCCGCCGCAGCTGTCGGGCAGCGACGTCTACGTGACCGCGGACGGGGACTTCGTCGTGGACCACCAGGAGGTCGCGGTCCGGCGCGGCGGGACCTGGCACGTGGCCCTCAGCAGCGACGGCGGCATCTCCGAGGGCGGCTTCGAGTCGGCCGCGCTCGGCTACGCGATCGGCGGGTTCGGCAGCGGCAGCTCGCAGAGCATGCGGCTCAGCCACGACGCGGGCCGCACCTGGAAACCTGTCGCCTTCTAGGGTGGGCGGGTGATGCGCGCCTACATCCCCAGCCCTCCGAGCGGCGTCGTGCACCTCGGTCCGCTGCCGCTGCGGGCCTACGCCGGCTGCATCCTGCTGGGGGCGGTCGTGGCCGTGCTGCTCGGCGACCGGCGCTGGGTGGCGCGCGGCGGCCGGAAGGGGTTCGTCGCCGACGTGGCTGCCACCGCCGTGCCCGCCGGTCTGGTCGGCGCCCGGCTCTACCACGTGCTCACCAGCGACCAGTCCCGCTACTTCCACCACCCGGTCGACATCCTCAAGATCTGGGAGGGCGGCCTGGGGATCTGGGGCGGCATCGCCGGCGGAGCGCTCGGCGCGTGGTGGGTGCTGCGCCAGCACGGGGTCCCGTTCCTGCCCTTCGCGGACGCGCTGGCGCCCTGCCTGCCCGTCGCCCAGGCCATCGGCCGGTTCGGCAACTACTTCAACCAGGAGCTCTACGGCAAGCAGACGACGCTGCCGTGGGGGCTGAAGATCGACGCCTTCCCGGGCAAGGCGTTCCACCCCACCTTCGCCTACGAGGCGCTGTGGGACCTGGGGGTGGCGGGGCTGGTCCTGTGGGCGGACCGCAGGTGGCAGCTCGGCCGCGGCCGGGCCTTCGCGGTGTACGTCGCGGGCTACTGCGTCGGGCGGGCGTGGATCGAGGCGCTGCGCATCGACGACGCGCACCGGATCCTCGGGATCCGGCTCAACGACTTCACGTCCGCGATCCTGTTCGTCGCCGCCGTCGGCTACCTGTGGGTGCGGCGGGGGAGCGGTCGCGAGCAGGTCGTGCAGCAGCAGCCCGACGTACCCTTGACGGCATGACGGCCGAGACCGAGGAGCGGATCCCGCCTCCCGACCACCACCGCGACGTCACCGGCGGGTGGCTGCGACCGGCGGTGTTCGGCATGACGGACGGGCTGGTCAGCAACTCCAGCCTCATCGTCGGGTTCGGCGCCTCCGGGGCGTCGGCGCACAGCGTGATCCTCGCCGGCCTGAGCGGCCTCGCCGCCGGGGCGTTCTCCATGGCGACGGGCGAGTACATCAGCGTCGCCAGCCAGCACGAGCTGACCCTCGCCGAGATCGAGGTGGAGAAGCTCGAGCTGCGCCGGGTGCCCAAGGCCGAGGAGGCCGAGCTCGCGCTGGTCTACGAGCAGCGCGGAGTCGAGCGCGGCCTGGCCCGCGAGGTGGCCAAGCAGCTCTCCGCGAACCCGGAGGAGGCCTGGCGGGTGCACGTGCGCGAGGAGCTGGGCGTCGACCCCGACGACCTCCCGAGCCCGTGGACAGCAGCAGGCTCCTCGTTCGTCAGCTTCACGATCGGGGCGATGCTGCCCCTCGTGCCCTACCTGCTCGGGGCGAGCACCCTCGCCGGCACGATCGCGCTGACGGTCCTGGCGCTGTTCGGTGCAGGGGCGGCCGTCTCGCGCTTCACCACCCGCAGCTGGTGGTACTCCGGCTCGCGCCAGCTCCTCCTCGGCGGCGCCGCGGCCGGCGTGACCTACGCGATCGGCAGCGCCGTCGGGGCGTGACGCCGGCGGTCCTCCGCCGCCTGCAGCCGCATCTCGACGGTGACCCAGCCGCCGTCGCAGCGGGCGCTGACCCGCCCGCCGTGGACCTCCACCAGGCGTCGTACGACGTAGAGCCCCATGCCGAGGCCCTCGTGCTCCCGGGTCGGGCCGGTCTCGCCCTGGGTGAAGGGCTCGAAGATCCGCTGCTCGTCCAGCGGCCGTCCCTCGTTGCTGACCGACAGCCACACCTGGTCGCCCTCGCGGCCGCCGGCGATGAGCGGCACGGTGCCGTCGTTGCCGTACTGCACGGCGTTGTCGAGCAGGTTCGCCAGCGCCTGGTGGAGGGCCTGCCGGTCCATCTTGGCGAGCAGCCCCGGCTCGACCACGACCGAGACCTGCTGCCCGGACAGCATCGCGACCTCCGCGGCGACCGCGTCGACCTCGGCCGTCGCTCCCGGGTCGGCCGAGGTGGCCGAGGAGGCGGTGAGCATGTTCTCGAGCAGCCGGGACAGCCGCTCCTGCTGGTCCAGCACGGCGTGCAGCAGCCGGGCGCGGGCGTCGGCGTCGAGCCGGTCGCCGCGCTTGAGCAGCGTCAGGGCGGCGCCGCGGATGCCCGTCAGCGGCGTGCGGAACTCGTGGCTCACCGTCGCGATGAGGTCCGACCGGATGCGCTCGGTCTCCTCCTGGCGGGCCCGCACGCTCGCGTGGCCCTCCCAGAGCGCGAGCGTCAGCTGCTCCTCCCCGCGCCGGGCCTGGCCCTCGGTGCGCAGCAGCACGATGAGGACGCCGGCCTCGGCCAGCAGCAGGCCGGCGCTGGCCCCGAGCCAGGTGGTGGTGACGGGCAGCAGGACCGCGGCCAGCACCAGCGGCAGGTGCGCGAGCAGCAGCGCGCACAGCAGGGCCTGCCTGCGGGCGCTGTGGTGCGCCACGAGCACGTTCGCCAGAGACCGGCGACCTGAGGGGGGAACCGCCACGAATGAAGCCTCCGCCCGCGCCGCCCGTCGCACCATGGCTCGAAAGTGTCATTATCCGGACCTACTGGGCCGAACGGGTGACAGTCGCCGCGCTGCAGCGGCCACCAGGGGTCGTGTAACGTGTTCGTCATCTGCAGCAGGGCCAGTGACGTCCCGGGTGGCAGGTAGCTCGAACTCCACCTCAACGTCCCGGAAGGCTCACCGTGCTTCCAGCTCCGCAAGGCCTCTACGACCCTGCCCACGAGCACGACGCGTGCGGCGTCGCCTTCGTCGTCGACGTGGCCGGGCGCAAGAGCCACGACCTCGTGGAGCAGGGCCTCACCGCCCTGCGCAACCTCGAGCACCGCGGCGCCTCGGGCGCCGAGCCGGAGACCGGCGACGGGGCGGGCATCCTCGTCCAGGTCCCGGACGCGTTCTACCGCGCCGTCGTCGGCGTCGAGCTCCCCGACGTGTACGCCGTGGGCACGGCCTTCCTGCCGACGAACCCGCGCAAGGCCGTCGACGTGCAGCTGGCCTTCGAGCGGATCGTCGCCGAGGAGGGGCTGCGGGTCCTCACGTGGCGCGAGCTGCCGGTGGACCCGAAGGGCGCCGGCATCGGGCGCACCGCCGCCGGCGTCATGCCGATCTTCCGCCAGGTCTTCCTCGGCTCGGCTGACGTCGCCATGTCGGCCTACGCCCTCGAGCGCCGCGCCTACGTCGTCCGCAAGCGCGCCGAGCGGGAGTGCGGCACCTACTTCCCGTCGCTGTCCACCCGCACCGTCGTCTACAAGGGCATGCTGACCACGGGCCAGCTGCAGCCGTTCTTCCCGGACCTGCTCGACGAGCGGTTCGAGAGCGCGCTCGCCCTCGTGCACAGCCGCTTCAGCACCAACACGTTCCCGAGCTGGCCGCTCGCGCACCCGTACCGCTACATCGCGCACAACGGCGAGATCAACACCGTCAAGGGCAACCGCAACTGGATGCGGGCGCGCGAGGCGCTGCTGAAGGGGCCGGACGAGCTGCCCGACGACCTGTCGCGGCTGTTCCCGATCTGCCACCCCGAGGGTTCGGACTCGGCGTCGTTCGACGAGGTGCTCGAGCTGCTGCACATGGCAGGACGATCCCTGCCGCACGCCGTGCTCATGATGGTCCCGGAGGCGTGGGAGAACGCGCCCGACATGGACCCGAAGAAGCGCGCCTTCTACGAGTTCCACGCCTCGCTCATGGAGCCGTGGGACGGTCCCGCCTGCGTGACCTTCACCGACGGGACCCTCATCGGTGCGGTCCTCGACCGCAACGGGCTGCGCCCCTCGCGGTGGTGGGAGACGGTCGACGGGCGCGTCATCCTCGCGTCCGAGGTCGGCGTCCTCGACATCCCCAGCGACCAGGTGAAGCGCAAGGGCCGGTTGCAGCCGGGCCGGATGTTCCTCGTCGACACGGCGAAGGGCCGGATCGTCGAGGACGACGAGATCAAGGGCGAGCTCGCCGACGAGCACCCGTACGAGGACTGGCTGCACGCCGGCCTGCTGCGCCTCGAGGCGCTGCCCGACCGCGAGCACAAGATCTACACACCCGAGTCCGTGCTGCGCCGCCAGCAGACGTTCGGCTACACCGAGGAGGAGGTGCGGATCCTCCTGACGCCGATGGCGACGTCCGCGGCGGAGCCGATCGGCTCGATGGGCACCGACACGCCCGTGGCGGTGCTGTCGGAGCGGCCGCGGCTGCTGTTCGACTACTTCAGCCAGCTCTTCGCGCAGGTGACGAACCCGCCGCTGGACGCCATCCGCGAGGAGCTGGTCACCTCGCTGTCCGCCGGCATCGGTCCGGAGCAGAACCTGCTCGAGCCGTCGCCCGCGAGCTGCCGGCAGATCGTGCTGCCCTTCCCCGTCATCGACAACGACGAGCTGTCGAAGATCGTCCACATCAACGACGACGGCGACCAGCCCGGTCTCGCGGCCGTCACGATCTACGGCCTCTACCCGGTGAACGGCGGGGGAGAGGCGCTGCGCGACGCGCTCGACCGCGTCCGTCGCGAGGTGAGCACCGCGATCGCCGGGGGCGCCCGCGTCATCGTGCTGTCGGACCGCGAGTCGACCGAGACGATGGCGCCGATCCCGTCGCTGCTGCTCACGAGCGCCGTCCACCACCACCTCATCCGTGAGAAGAGCCGCACCCGGGTGGGGCTCATCGTTGAGGCCGGGGACGTGCGCGAGGTCCACCACGTCGCGCTGCTCATCGGCTACGGCGCCGCTGCGGTCAACCCCTACCTCGCCATGGAGACGGTCGAGGAGCTCGCGCGCGACGGCGTGCTCGGTGACCTCACCTACAAGCAGGCGCAGAAGAACCTCATCAAGGCGCTCGGCAAGGGCGTCCTGAAGGTGATGTCCAAGATGGGCATCAGCACCATCGCCTCCTACACCGGTGCCCAGGTCTTCGAGGCCCTGGGCCTGTCCGAGGACCTCGTGGCCGAGTACTTCACGGGCACGACCTCGCGCCTCGGCGGCATCGGTCTCGACGTCATCGCCGAGGAGACCGCTGCCCGCCACCGTCGGGCGTACCCGACGAACAGCACCGAGCGGGCGCACCGCCGGCTGGAGATCGGTGGCGAGTACCAGTGGCGCCGCGAGGGCGAGCTGCACCTGTTCAACCCGGAGACGGTCTTCAAGCTCCAGCACTCCACGAGGACGCAGCAGTACGACGTCTTCAAGGAGTACTCCGGCAAGGTGGACGAGCTGTCGGCGCGCGCGGGCACGCTCCGCGGCCTGTTCGCGCTGCGCGAGGGGCTGCGGCCGCCGATCCCGCTCGACGAGGTCGAGCCGGCGTCGGAGATCGTGAAGCGCTTCAACACGGGTGCGATGTCCTACGGCTCGATCAGCGCCGAGGCGCACGAGACCCTCGCCATCGCGATGAACCGGCTGGGCGGCCGGTCCAACACCGGTGAGGGCGGTGAGGACGTCGAGCGGCTGCTCGACCCGGAGCGCTGCTCGGCCGTGAAGCAGGTCGCCTCCGGCCGGTTCGGCGTCACGAGCGAGTACCTCGTGCACGCCCGCGACATCCAGATCAAGATGGCGCAGGGCGCGAAGCCCGGCGAGGGCGGCCAGCTGCCCGGGCACAAGGTCTACCCGTGGATCGCGAAGACCCGGCACTCGACCGCGGGCGTGGGCCTCATCTCGCCCCCGCCGCACCACGACATCTACTCGATCGAGGACCTGGCACAGCTGATCCACGACCTCAAGAACGCCAACAAGGACGCCCGCATCCACGTGAAGCTGGTCGCCGAGGTCGGCGTCGGCACCGTCGCGGCGGGAGTCTCGAAGGCGCACGCGGACGTCGTGCTCATCTCCGGCCACGACGGCGGCACCGGCGCCTCGCCGCTGACGTCGCTGAAGCACGCCGGCGCGCCGTGGGAGCTCGGCCTGGCCGAGACGCAGCAGACGCTGCTGCTCAACAACCTGCGCGACCGGATCGTCGTGCAGGTCGACGGGCAGCTCAAGACCGGCCGCGACGTCGTCATCGCCGCGCTGCTCGGCGCCGAGGAGTACGGCTTCGCGACGGCACCGCTGGTCGTCAGCGGCTGCATCATGATGCGGGTCTGCCACCTCGACACCTGCCCCGTCGGCATCGCGACCCAGAACCCGGTGCTGCGCGAGCGCTACACGGGCACCCCGGAGTTCGTGATCACGTTCTTCGAGTACATCGCCGAGGAGGTGCGCGAGCACCTGGCCCGTCTGGGCTTCCGCACCCTCGAGGAGGCGGTCGGCCACGCCGAGGTGCTCGACACCAAGCGGGCCATCGAGCACTGGAAGGCGTCGGGACTGGACCTCGGTCCGATCCTGCACGTCCCCGACCTGCCGGCCGGCACGCCGCTGACGCAGCAGGTGGAGCAGGACCACGGCCTGACCGCGGCGCTCGACAACACCCTGCTGCAGCTGTGCGAGGGCGCCCTCGCCGAGGGCACACCGGTGAAGCTCGAGCTCCCCGTGCGCAACGTCAACCGGACGGTCGGCACCATGCTCGGGGCCGAGCTGACCCGCCGGCACGGCGGCGCGGGGCTGCCGGACGGCACGATCGACCTCACCTTCACCGGCTCCGCAGGGCAGTCGTTCGGGGCGTTCGTCCCGCGCGGCATCACGCTGCGGCTGCACGGCGACGCCAACGACTACGTCGGCAAGGGCCTGTCGGGCGGCCGCATCGTCGTCCGCCCTGCCCTGGACGCCACCTTCCCTGCCGAGGACAACGTCATCGCCGGCAACACCCTGCTCTACGGCGCGACGTCGGGCTCGCTGTTCGTCCGTGGCCGCGTCGGTGAGCGCTTCTGCGTGCGCAACTCCGGTGCCACGGCGGTCGTGGAGGGCGTCGGCGACCACGCGTGCGAGTACATGACCGGCGGCCGCGTCGCGATCCTCGGCCCGACCGGGCGCAACGTCGCGGCCGGCATGAGCGGTGGGGTCGCCTACGTGGTCGACCTCGACCCGGCGCGGGTCAACACCGAGATGGTCGACCTCGACCCGCTCGACGAGGGCGACCGCGAGACGCTCCGGCAGATGCTGCTCGACCACGCGGCCGAGACCGGCTCGCCGGTCGCAGCCGGGCTGGTGGACTCCCTCGACCGCTTCACCAAGGTGATGCCGCGCGACTACAAGCGGGTGCTCGCCGAGATGGAGCGCGCGGACGCGGATCGTCTCGTGACGGCCGGGAAGGACTGACCATGGGCGACCCGCAGGGCTTCCTCAAGCTCGACCGAGAGACCCCCACCCGACGGCCCGTGGACGTGCGCATCCACGACTGGAAGGAGGTCTACGAGGACTTCCCCGTCGACCACCTCGAGGCGCAGGCCAGCCGGTGCATGGACTGCGGCATCCCCTTCTGCCACAACGGGTGCCCGCTCGGGAACCTCATCCCCGAGTGGAACGACCTCGTCTACAAGGACGACTGGGGCTCGGCCATCGAGCGGCTGCACGCCACCAACAACTTCCCGGAGTTCACCGGACGGCTGTGCCCTGCGCCCTGCGAGGCCGCGTGCGTGCTCGGCATCAACCAGAACCCGGTCACCATCAAGCAGGTCGAGGTCGAGATCATCGACCGCGCCTGGGACGACCACGCGGTCCTGCCGTCGCTGCCGCGCGAGCACACCGGCAAGAAGGTCGCGGTGGTCGGCTCCGGACCGGCCGGCCTGGCCGCCGCGCAGCAGCTCACCCGGGCGGGGCACACCGTCACGGTCTTCGAGCGCGCCGACCGGATCGGCGGGCTGCTGCGGTACGGCATCCCCGAGTTCAAGATGGAGAAGCGGCACCTCGATCGGCGCCTCGAGCAGATGGCGGCGGAGGGCACGCAGTTCCGGACGGGCGTCGACGTGGGTGTCGACGTGACGGTCGACGAGCTGCGCACGTCGTACGACGCCGTGGTGCTGGCCGGCGGCTCGACGATCGGTCGCGACCTGCCCGCCCCCGGCCGCGAGCTCAGCGGGATCCACCTGGCGATGGACTACCTCGTCCCGGCCAACCAGGTGCAGGAGGGCAGCCGCACCGACTGGCCGATCACCGCGGCCGGCAAGCACGTCGTCATCATCGGCGGCGGCGACACCGGCGCCGACTGCCTCGGCACCGCGCACCGGCAGGGCGCCCTGTCGGTCACGCAGCTCGAGATCATGCCGGAGCCGCCGCCCACGCGCGCGTCGTCGACGCCGTGGCCGACCTGGCCGCTGATGCTGCGCACCTCCTCGGCGCACGAGGAGGGCGGCGAGCGGGTCTTCGCCGTCTCCACCACGGAGTACCTCGGCGTCGACGGCGCGGTCGACCGCATCCGGCTCACCGACGTCGATGCGTCCTTCCAGCCGATCCCGGGCACCGAGCGCGAGATCCCGGCGCAGCTGGTGCTGCTCGCGATGGGCTTCGTGTCGCCGCAGCACGAGGGGCTGCTCGACGACCTCGGGGTCGACTACGACCCGCGCGGCAACGTCGCCCGGTCGCTGTCCTGGGAGTCCTCGGTGCCGGGTGTCTTCGTGGCCGGCGACATGGGGCGCGGGCAGTCGCTCATCGTGTGGGCCATCGCCGAGGGCCGGGCCTGCGCCGCGGCGGTCGACGCCCACCTGATGGGCTCGACCACGCTGCCCGCACCGATCCGCCCCACCGACCGCCCCTCCTGACGTCACCCGGTTGCCGGGTGACCGGCAGCCGTCGGCAGGGGAGGCTGGTGGCGTGTACTCCCTCGTCAGCGCGTCGGTGCTCGCGTGCGACCTGGCGCGGCACCCGAGCGGAGCTGCCGTCGCCGACGTCGTCGACCGCGTCCTCGTGCTGGGGGGCACGGACCTGGGTACGCCGGCAGCGGCCGACGTCCGGGACCGGGTGCTCGCCTCGCTGGCCGGCGCCCCGCGGATGTCGCGGCTGATGGACGGCGTCAGCGCGACGCTCGCCGAGGGCCTGCCGGACCGCGGCACCAGCCGGGTGATCCTCACCGCCCTCGTCGAGACGCCGCTGGGCGGGCTCGCGGACCTGCACCAGGTGCTGGAGCTGGAGGGGGCCGGGCAGGTCGCGCTCGACGCCGTGACCGCCGCGTGGGCAGGGCGCGCTGCCGACCTCCACGACCTGCACGAGCTGCAGCGGCCCTGGCGCGAGGCCGTCGACCCGGTGCCGCCGGCCCCGCCGGTCTTCCGTGGGCTCTCCGACCTGCTGGACGAGGTGGCGCGCCGTGCCCCGGAGCAGTGGCGGCGCACCGTCGCCGCGCACGCCGAGCACCGGGGGACCTTCGCCTGGAGCGAGCAGATGCACGCGGCCTGCTGGGCCGCCTTCGAGCACGGCCGGGTGACGGCCGTCGCCCGCGCCCAGCTGGCCGCGGCCCGCGCGCTCCGGCTCTCCGGGGCGAGCACCGGCCACGACGCGCACGCGGTGGCGATGGCGACCACTGCCGCCGTACAGGCTGTGTGCACCGCCGACCTGCTGGACACCAGGTGGCTGCTCAGGTCGTGGGAGGCCGGGTCATAGGCTGACCGGCGTGAAGCGCCGAGCCAAGATCGTCTGCACCCTCGGCCCGGCGACCCAGTCCTACGAACGCGTCCGGGCCCTCGTCTACGCGGGCATGGACGTGGCCCGGCTGAACTTCAGCCACGGCAGCTACGAGGACCACAAGCAGGCCTACACGTGGGTGCGGGAGGCCAGCGACGAGAGCGGCCGCGGCGTCGGGGTCCTGGTCGACCTGCAGGGCCCGAAGATCCGGCTGGGCACCTTCGCCGACGGGCCCGTGGTGTGGGCGACCGGCGAGACCGTCGGCATCACCGTCGAGGACGTCCGTGGCGACCACGACCTGGTGTCGACCACCTACCCCGGCCTGGCCGACGACGTGAGCGTCGGGGAGCGGCTGCTCGTCGACGACGGCAAGGTCGGGCTGAAGGTGGTCGCGATCGAGGGTCCGGTCGTGCGCTGCCAGGTCACCGAGGGCGGGCCGGTCAGCAACCACAAGGGGCTGAGCCTGCCGGGGATCGCGGTCAACGTGCCGGCCCTCAGCGACAAGGACGAGGCCGACCTGCGGTTCGCGATGGGGCTGCGGGCGGACATGATCGCGCTGTCCTTCGTGCGCAGCGCCGCCGACATCGACCGGGTGCACGCGATCATGGACGAGTCGGGCGTCCGGCTGCCCGTGCTGGCCAAGATCGAGAAGCCGCAGGCCGTGGAGAACCTGCACGAGATCGTCAACGCCTTCGACGGCCTGATGGTCGCCCGCGGTGACCTGGGTGTCGAGATGCCGCTCGAGCGCGTCCCCCTGGTCCAGAAGAGCGCCATCCGGGCCGCCCGCGAGTGCGCCAAGCCCGTCATCGTCGCCACCCAGATGCTCGACTCGATGATCGGCAACAGCCGGCCGACCCGCGCCGAGGCCAGCGACGTCGCCAACGCGGTCCTCGACGGGGCAGACGCGGTGATGCTGAGCGGCGAGACGAGCGTCGGCGCCTACCCCGTGGAGACCGTCGCGACGATGGCCCGCATCATCGGGGCAGCCGAGGAGGCGCTCGAGCAGGTGCCGCCGATCACCCGGGAGCCCGACAGCATCGCGGCGTCGATCACCAAGGCCGCCGCGCAGGTCGGGGAGCAGGTCGGGGCCCGGGCGCTGGTGGCCTTCACGCAGAGCGGTGACACCGCCCGGCGGCTCGCCGAGAACCGCTCCCGGATCCCGCTGCTGGCCTTCACCCCGACCCAGTCGGTGCGCAGCCAGCTCGCGCTGGTCTGGGGCGTCGAGACGTTCCTCGTGCCGGCGGTGCAGCACACCGACGAGATGGTGCGGCAGGTCGACACGGCCATGCTCGAGCTCGGCCGCATGCAAGCGGGGGAGCTGGTGACGATCGTCGCCGGGAGCCCGCCCATGACGTCCGGAGCCACCAACGCGCTGCGGGTATGGCGGCTCGGCGACCCGCTGCCCAAGCCGCCGGTCTAGCAGCGATCGGTTGCGGGCTGCCGGTCCCGCGCCGATCCGGTTGCATCCCAGCGTCCCCGGAACCGGGTCGAACCGGAAAGCAGGTCAGGAGAGGTAGAGGTAGCGGGGGGCCTTGACGCGCATCGCGGAGTAGCTGCGGTTGCCGCTCATGTTGTACTGCTCCACCTTCACCGAGCCGTCGGAGTACACAGCCGCGACGTAGGCGACGTGACCGTACGAACCGGCCTGCAGGGTTCCGGTGCCGCCTGTGGGGGCGTAGTAGGTCGAGCGCTCGCTCGCGTTCCACTGCGCGATGGCGCCGACCTTGGGTCGGCTGCTCACGACGACGCCGCGCGCCCGTGCGGCCTCGTCCCAGTGGTAGGCGCTGCCCCAGGCGTTGCCGGCGTTGCTGAGCGCGTGGCCGCGCTGCTCCAGCCGCCAGGCGGCGAAGCTCACGCACTGGCGGGTGGTGAAGCCCCAGCGGTCAGCGCGGCTGACGGTGTCGCCGCGGTACGGGTAGTCGTCGCCGGCAGCCTGCGCGGGCGCGGCAAGTGCCAGCAGCCCGAGCAGCAGGGCCAGGACGACCAGGGCACGCCGCTTCACCCCTGAGTTGTCGGCACCGCGACAGGGTGATCTTGACCCCGTCACCCGAACGTGTGACGACGATGATTCGTACGGGAAGAGTGCTCAGAACTTTGGTCCGACGAACCCGTCCAGAGCCGAGACTCCCGCCTTTCGCGCAACCGAGATCGCGTTGGGCCGCGAGTATCGCCAGGGGATGTCCAGCAGGTCGAGGCAGCTGCTGAAGATGTTCAAGATGTCTTGCGACTCGTTGACGAAGAAGTATCTCGGATACGTGTAGGCCACCCCGCGGGTCGTGACGCGATTCAGCACCCTGCACCCATCGGAGTGAATGAGCCCTCGGATCAACGGCCGGGGGTCCTGTTCGACAAGCCGCTCCTGCCACTGCGTCAGCTCGATGGGCCGTGAGTGCTTCTTCCCTGGACCCTGCTGAGGCAGGAGGCACCGCCAGTGCACGGAGACTGCCTCGATGCCCGTGCACCCCTTGTGCCGGGTCCGGAAGACGTTGACGGGAAGCACATTGCGAATGGCCTGGGACACCTCGTCCTGCAGGCCTGGCCACGCATCGTCGCCGTAGACGCGCAGCACTTGGGTGCGGCCCGTGCCGCGTCCCGTGGGTGCGACATGACCGTCTCCGAGATACTGCCCGAGCACGTAGAGGTAGGCAGTCGGGTCCGATGGCCAGCCAGGGGGGTCAGTGCAGCGCCAGCAGGGTTCCTGGGCGGGTGTTCGCGGCTCCAGCCGCTGCTGCCAGCGGCTGAGGCTGCTGCGCGAAACACCCAGCACCTCGCAGACCTCGGCACGACTGAGACCGGCGTCGTGCAGGAACAGGGCTAGCCTGCGGGTCTCCGTCGCAATCGGCCGCATTCATCGCATTCTTGGGCCGGGCACCGACAAGATCGCCGTCGTACCGGGAGCGGGATTCGAACCCGCACGCCCTTGCGGGCAGAGGCTTTTGAGGCCCCCATGTCTACCGTTCCATCATCCCGGCGGGAATCGCAGTGTAGGAGCAGGGGCGACAGAGGAGATCGCTAGGCTCGGCGGGTGTCCGAGACCCGCCGTGTGCTGCTCGCGGAGGACGAGGCCCTCATCCGGCTCGACCTCAAGGAGATGCTGGAGGAGGAGGGCTTCGAGGTCGCCGGCGAGGCCGGGGACGGCGAGACCGCTGTCCGGCTCGCGCACGAGCTCAAGCCCGACCTGGTCATCCTCGACGTGAAGATGCCGGTTCTCGACGGCCTGAGCGCGGCCGAGCAGATCGTGGCGGCGCGACTGGCCCCGGTGATCATCCTGACGGCGTTCAGCCAGCGCGACCTCGTCGAGCGGGCCCGGGAGGCCGGGGCGATGGCGTACCTCGTGAAGCCGTTCCAGAAGAAGGACCTGGTCCCCACCATCGAGATGGCGGTCTCGCGGTTCCAGGAGATCGTCGCGCTCGAGGGGGAGGTCAGTGACCTCACCGGGCGGCTGGAGGCCCGCAAGCTCATCGACCGCGCCAAGAGCGTGCTCCAGACCGAGCACGGCATGACGGAGCCGGAGGCGTTCCGCGCCGTGCAACGGGCCTCGATGGACCAGCGGCGCAGCATGCGCGCGGTGGCGCAGGACGTGCTGGACGGGCAGCTGCAGGGCGTGCTGCCGACGCCCGAGACGTCCACGAACGCCCAGGATTGACGCCCTCTGGGCAGATCACGGTCGCGCAACGTCGGCGTTGCGCCGAACGGCGGTGCTTGGTGTTGGACCAAACGCATGAGTAAGTTCAGCGCGCAAGCCACGCCTGAGGCCCGGAAACCGTCCGGAGCCCCTTTTGGAGGTCGTAGTGCACCCACCCCGTCTCATCCGCATCGTCGTACCGGTCGTCATCGGCGCCCTCGCCCTCACCGCCTGCGGCTCGGAGAAGAAGAGCAGCGGCAGCTCCAACCGGACCCTGACGATCGGCGTGGTCGCACCGCTCACGGGTGACCTCGCGGCCATCGGCAACGGCATCAAGAACGGCGTCGACCTCGCTGTGAAGCAGGCCAACGCCAACAAGACGGTCAAGGGCGTCACGCTCAAGATGGACGCGGAGGACGACACGGCCAAGGCCGACGTCGGTGCCACCGTGGCCGCGAAGCTGGTGGCGGACAACTCGGTCGTCGGCGTCGTGGGCCCGCTGAACTCCAGCGTCGCCCGCTCGGTCGCGCCGGTCATGGCGACGGCGAACCTGGCGATCCTGTCGCCGGCCAACTCCGCCACCGACCTCACCGGCCGCGACAAGCTGCCCGGCACCCAGACCCGTCCGAACAAGAGCTACTTCCGGCTCGCGGCGACCGACGACATCCAGGGCCCGTTCGCGGCCGACTTCGCGATCAAGACCCTGAAGAAGAAGGTCGTCGCGGTCGTCCACGACAAGAAGGCGTACGGCCAGGGCCTCGCGGAGGCGTTCGCCGCGCAGGCGAAGAAGGACGGCGCGACCGTCCTCAAGACCGAGACGGTCAACCCGGGCGAGAAGGACTTCTCCGCGGTCGTCGACAAGCTCAAGCCGCAGAAGCCGGACTTCCTCTTCTACGGCGGCGAGTACCCGGAGGCCTCGCTGCTCACGAAGCAGCTCAAGGCCAAGGGCCTCAACATCCCGCTGATGGGTGGCGACGGCGTCCAGTCCGACGAGTACATCAAGATCGCCGGCGCGGCGGCGAACGGTGACTACGCCACCGGCTTCGGCGCCCCGACCGCGTCGCTGGACTCGGCCAAGCAGTTCCTGGCCGACTACAAGGCCGCCGGCTACACCCAGGAGGCCGACCCGTACGGCGCCTCGGCGTTCGACGCGGCGAACGCCCTCATCAAGGCGCTCGCCAAGATCATGGACGAGGACTCGAAGAAGTCCGGCCAGGCGCTGCGCGACGAGATGACCAAGGAGGTCCAGGACACGGACTTCGACGGCGTCACGGGGCACATCAGCTTCGACCAGTTCGGTGACACGAACAACAAGGTGCTGACCGCGTACGAGATCAAGGACGGCAAGTACGAGGCCGCTAACACCTCGTCCTTCAAGTAGGACCACAGCAGGGGGCGGTGACCGCGATCGGTCACCGCCCCCTGCGCGTCCACTCCTCCGAGACCTCAGGAGCCCGGCAGTGGAACTGTTCCTCCAGCAGCTCACCAACGGCATCGTTCTCGGCGCGACCTACGGGCTCGTCGCCCTCGGCTACACGATGGTCTACGGCATCGTGCAGCTCATCAACTTCGCGCACGGCGAGATCTTCATGCTCGGCGGCTTCGGCGCGCTGACCACCTACCTGTGGCTGCCGGGCGGTACGCCGACGGCCGTCGCGCTGCCGACGATGCTGGTCGGCGGCATGATCGTCAGCATCACCGCCGGCGTCCTCATGGAGCGCTTCGCCTACCGCCCGCTGCGCTCGGCGCCGCGGCTCGCGCCGCTCATCACGGCGCTCGGCGTCTCGGTCTTCCTCCAGGAGCTGGTCCGCAACTTCTACCCGCACGGCGACGTGGCGCGCAACTTCCCCCAGCTGCTCGACCCGACCAAGCAGATCCACCTCCCCGGCGGCGCGGACATCAACATGCCGGACCTCGTGACGGTGCTGGTCGCCGTCGCCGGCATGCTCGCGCTCTCGACGTTCGTGCGGAAGTCGCGCACCGGCCGGGCCATGCAGGCGACGGCCCAGGACCCCGACACCGCGCGGCTGATGGGGGTCGACGTCGACCGCATCATCGTGACCGCGTTCGTCCTCGGCGCCGGCCTGGCCGCACTCGCCGGGATGGCTCAGGGGCTGCGCTTCGGCCAGGTGGACTTCCGGATGGGCTTCCTGGTGGGCGTGAAGGCGTTCACCGCCGCGGTCCTCGGGGGGATCGGCAACATCAGCGGGGCGGTGCTCGGCGGGTTCACGCTGGGGATCGTCGAGGTGATGGCCACCCAGTACGCCCCGGAGCCCTTCAGCGGGACGGCCTGGAAGGACGCGTGGGCCTTCGTCGTCCTCATCCTGGTCCTCACCGTCCGCCCGACCGGTCTGCTCGGCGAGCGCGTGGCGGCCCGCGCATGATCGCTGAGGGGTTCCGCCGGGTCGTCTGGTTCGGCCCGCGCCAGGTCGCGAAGCTGCCTCCCACGACCCGCCGGGCGCTGCTGCTCGCCGGCGCAGCGGTCCTCGCGGTGGCCTGCCTGCTGCCGTGGGCGTCCTACGCCGGCTTCCCCGGGAAGATGACGCTGGCCGGCAACCCCGGGGGCGCGCGGCTCCACGTCCTGCTGCTGGTCCTGCCCACCTTCCTGCTGCTCCGCGGGGTCGACGTCGTCAACGCGGCCCGGGTGGCCGCCGCCTTCGCCCTCGCCGACGTCGCCCTGACCACCCTGTTCATCGGGTACGCCGGCGGCGGGACCGTCAACGTCGGGTACGGCGCCTGGGTCGCGGTGCTCGGCGCCATGCTGTTCTTCCTGGGAGCGTGGGGCTCCGAGCCGGGTGGCCGGGCCCCGGTCGCGGACCTGCCGGACCGGTCGTGGCGCCCGGTGGCCGAGCTGCTTCTCGTCGTCGGCGTCAGCGTCGTCGCGCTCGTCGTCTTCGTGGTCGGCCTCGGGATCCCGACCTCCGACATCGCCAACGGCAACGACCACAAGCTGCTCGGCGCGATCTCGATGAACGACCTCACGAACGAGGGCGAGTTCCTGTCCTTCCTGCTCCTCGTCGCCGGCGGCGTGATGGTGCTGTCCCGGCTCGGCGTCACGCAGGCGGTCGGAGCGCTCACCAAGAAGCACAACCGGCTGCTCGTCGTGAGCGCGATCGTCGCCGCCACCTGCTTCCCCTTCACGCAGGACGGCAACGGCTACTCGCTGCGGATCGCGGCCAGCATCGGCGTGTTCGCCGCCGCGGCCGTCGGGCTCAACATCGTCGTCGGGCTGGCCGGCCTGCTGGACCTCGGCTACATCGCGTTCTTCGGCGTGGGCGCGTACTTCGCCGCGATCGTCAGCGGCAGCACGAGCAGCTACTACCACGTGCACCTGCCGTTCGGTCTGACCATCGTCCTCGGCGGCCTCGTGGCAGGCCTGTTCGGTGTGCTCCTCGGAGCGCCGACGCTGCGGCTGCGCGGCGACTACCTCGCCATCGTCACGCTCGGCTTCGGCGAGATCTTCCGCATCACGGCCAACAACCTGGACGGCTCGGCCGGGCCGAAGCTCACCAACGGCCCCAACGGCATCAGCCGCATCCCGGACCTGCAGCTCGGGTCGTTCGACTTCGGCGCCACCCACACGCTGTTCGGGGTCGCGCTGCCGTTCCAGGCGAACTACTACTGGCTGGAGATCGTGCTCATCGCCTTCGTCATGACGGCCTTCCTGCGGCTCGCCGAGTCGCGCATCGGCCGGGCCTGGGTGGCGATCCGCGAGGACGAGCTCGCCGCCGCGGCCACCGGCATCAACACCACCCGGCTGAAGCTGCTGGCCTTCGCCCTGGGCGCGACCCTCGCCGGCGTCGCCGGGACGGTCGACGCCCACGTGGTCAAGGTCGCGGAGCCCAACAGCTTCACGTTCCTCGAGTCGGCACTGCTGCTGTCGGCGGTCATCCTCGGTGGGATGGGGACGGTCCCCGGGGCGCTGCTGGGGGCGACGGTGCTCTACCTGCTCCCGGAGAAGCTGCGCTTCCTGCAGGACCTGCGGCTGCTGGTCTTCGGCATGGTGCTCGTCCTCATCATGCGGTTCCGGCCGGAGGGCCTGGTGCCGAGCAAGCGCCGCCGTCGTGAGCTGCACGAGGCAGGCGGCACCCCCGACGCCCTGTCGGCGCCTCCGGGAGCGCACGCGTGACCGCCCCGGAGACGGTGCTCGAGGCCACCGGGGTCACCAAGCGCTTCGGCGGCCTGACCGCCGTCAAGGACGTGTCCCTGGCCGTGGCGGCCGGAGAGGTCGTGGGGCTGATCGGCCCGAACGGTGCCGGCAAGACCACCTTCTTCAACTGCCTCACCGGCATGGAGACGCCGACGACCGGTGTGGTGACGTACAAGGGCTCCCGGCTGCCGGCCCGTCCCGACCTCATCCTCAAGACCGGCATCGCCCGGACCTTCCAGAACATCCGGCTCTTCACCAACATGACGGCCATCGAGAACGTCATGGTGGGCCGGCACGCGCGGACGAAGGCAGGGGTCCTCGCTGCCGTGGGCCGTGGTCCGCGCTACCACCGCGAGGAGCGGGAGTCGGAGGACATGGCCCGCGAGCTCCTCGACTTCGTGGGCATGCCGAAGGTCGGTGACGAGCTGGCCAAGTCGCTGCCGTACGGCGACCAGCGGCGGCTCGAGATCGCGCGGGCGCTCGCCACCGAGCCTGGCCTGCTGCTGCTGGACGAGCCGACGGCCGGGATGAACGCCAAGGAGACCGCCGACGCCGTGCAGCTGGTGCGCCGGATCCAGGAGCGCGGCATCAGCGTGGTGCTCATCGAGCACGACATGCGCTTCGTGTTCGGTCTGTGCGACCGGGTCGCGGTGCTGGTGCAGGGTGAGAAGCTGCTCGAGGGGAGTCCGTCCGAGGTGCAGTCCGACGAGCGGGTCATCGCGGCCTACCTGGGCAAGTCCCCCGAGGAGGAGCAGCAGTGAGCCTGCTCGAGGTCCGCGACCTCCACGTCAGCTACGGCGCGATCGAGGCCATCAAGGGCATCAGCCTCGACGTGGAGCAGGGTCAGGTCGTGACCCTCATCGGCACCAACGGGGCCGGCAAGACGACGACGCTCCGCACCCTGAGCGGGCTGCTCAAGCCGACGCAGGGCTCGGTCACGTTCGACGGCGACCGTCTCGACGGCACGCCTGCGCACGACGTCGTCGTCCGCGGCATCGCGCACTCCCCGGAGGGCCGCAGGATCTTTCCCCTCATGACGGTGGAGGAGAACCTCGAGCTCGGCGCCTACAGCCGGAAGGGACAGCCGTACGCCGAGGACGTCGCCTCGGTCTTCACCCGCTTCCCGCGGCTGGAGGAGAGGCGCTCCCAGAAGGCCGGGACGCTGTCGGGCGGGGAGCAGCAGATGCTCGCCATCGGCCGCGCCCTGATGAGCCGGCCGCGGCTCCTCATGCTCGACGAGCCCTCGATGGGGCTCTCGCCGATCATGATGCAGCTGATCTTCGACACGATCGCGGAGCTCAAGGCCTCCGGCACGACGATCCTGCTGGTCGAGCAGAACGCGTCGGCCGCACTGGCCCTGGCCGACGTCGGCTACGTCCTGGAGACCGGGAAGATCGTGCTGTCCGGCACCGGGAAGGACCTGCTCACCGACGAGAAGGTCCGCAAGGCCTACCTGGGCGAGGACTGACCGGGCTGGACGGTTCCGGGACGCAGGAAGAGCCCGAGAGCGCCGTTGGCTCCGTCCAGGTCTTCCCCGACCCTGCACGTTCTCTACTGGGCACTCCCGGGCCCTACCCGACCGCAAACCCTAGACCTCTGGTCGAGGAAGGGTCAACGCGGTCGGGGGTGACTTTCGGCCCGGTTTCCACCCGGTCGGGGCACTGGCGCCCCCCGCTGCCGTGAGTAGGGTGATCGGTGCTCAGGGGGGAGCCCAGGAATCCCTCCCGGGCAGCCACCCAGTGCTCGTCCCGGAACCGCCCCCTCGGGTCCGGAGCGTTCGGCAGTCGCCGGTTCGCCGGCCCGTCCCCGGGAGTTGCTGTGCTCAGCAGTTCGGTGCGCGTGCGGGCTGCGACCGAGGCTGACCTGCCCGTGCTGCTCGAGCTCGGGGACGAGCTGCGGGACCAGGTGCTCCCCGTCGAGGGCCGCAGCCGAGCCGCCGCATCCGGGGTCAAGGGGACGGCGAACCGCGCCGCCCTCGCGCAGCGCTACTGCGAGGCGATCGGCGACCCGGCGCGGCGCCTGGTGCTCGCGGTGGGCGGCAAGCCCGGTGAGCCCGAGGTGGCCCTCGGGATGGCGCTGTTCACCGTGTCCACGGCCAACGCGCTCGTGGACCTCCCTGCCGTGCACATGAGCCACGCGGTGGTCGCGGACAAGCACCGCAAGCGCGGCGCCGGCAAGGCACTGGTGGCGGCCGCGGCGGCCTACGCCGAGGAGCAGGGGATCGAGCAGCTCGTCGTGAGCGTGCACCCGGGATCGCGGGACGCCGCCCGCTTCTTCGCCCGGCTCGGCTTCGCTCCGCAGGCCGTCCGTCGTACCGCGCCCGTGTCGGTCGTCCGCCGCAAGCTGAGCTCGGGAGACCGCACGGTGGAGCGCATCGTGCGGCAGACCCGTCGCCGGCCGGCGGCCCCCCTGCCGCTGGGCGCCGCTGACGGGGGCGACACCTAGACTCCGGGACGTGCCCGAGGTCGAACGCTCCCGGTCCAGGCTGCTGCTGCTCGACGGGCACTCGCTCGCCTACCGGGCCTTCTTCGCTCTTCCGGTGGAGAACTTCTCCACGACGGACGGGCAGCCCACGAACGCCGTCTACGGCTTCACCGCGATGCTCATCAACGTGCTGCGCGACGAGTCGCCGACGCACGTCGCCGTGACCTTCGACGTGTCGAAGTCCAACTTCCGGCACGAGGCGTTCGCCGACTACAAGGCCACCCGCTCGGAGACGCCGGCGGACTTCAAGGGGCAGGTCTCGCTGGTGCGGGAGGTGCTGGACGCGCTGCGCATCCCCGTGGTGACGGCCGAGGGGTTCGAGGCCGACGACGTCATCGCCACCCTCGCCACCCAGGCCGCCGCCGACGACATGGACGTCCTCATCGTCACCGGGGACCGGGACGCGTTCCAGCTCGTCAACGACCGGATCACCGTGCTCTACAACTCCCGCGGCGTCTCCGACATGCGACGGATGACACCGGAGGCCGTGGAGGAGAAGTACGGCCTCTCACCGGCCCAGTACCCCGAGTTCGCGGCGCTGCGGGGCGACCCGAGCGACAACCTGCCCGGCATCCCGGGCCTCGGGGAGAAGACCGCCACCAAGCTGATCCAGCAGTACGGCGACGTCGAGGGCCTGGTCGCGCACGTCGACGAGGTGAAGGGCAAGGTCGGGGACAACCTGCGCGCCGGGCTGTCCCACGTGATGATGAACCGCCGCCTCACCGAGCTGGTCCGCGACGTGCCGCTCGAGGTCGGTCCGCACGACCTCGGCATCCAGCAGTGGGACCGCGACGAGGTGCACAAGGTCTTCGACGCGCTGCAGTTCCGGGTCCTGCGGGAGCGGCTGTGGGACACGCTGTCCTCGGCCGAGCCGGAGGCCGACCAGGGCTTCGAGGTGGACCTGCAGATCGTGCCCCCCGGTGGCGTCTCGGCGTTCCTCAGGTCGCTGCCGCGCGGGGTCCGGGTCGGCCTGCACGTGCGCGGCACCTGGAGCCGGGGCACCGGCGACGCGCACGGCCTCGGCATCGCGACCGAGGGCGACGGGCCCGCCGGCTACCTCGACCTCGAGGAGCTGACACCCGAGGACGACGCGGCGCTGGCCGCCTGGCTGGCGGACCCGCACGTCGCGAAGGCGCTGCACGACAGCAAGGGGCCGCTGCACTCGCTGGAGTGCCGGGGCTGGACCGTGGACGGCATCACGTCCGACACGGCGCTGGCGGCGTACCTCGCCCTGCCGGGACAGGGCGTCTTCGACCTGGCGGACCTGTCGCTGCGCTACCTGCGCACCGAGCTGCGCAAGGAGGCCGCGGACGACGGCCAGCTGACCCTCGACGGCGGCGAGGACGAGACCGCCGCCGAGGACGCCGCGCTGCGGGCCCGGGCCGTCGCCGACCTGGCGGTGGCGCTCGACAAGGACCTCGACACCAGGGGCGGGACGAAGCTGCTGCACGAGGTCGAGCTGCCGCTCGTGCGCGTGCTGGCCGAGTGCGAGCGCGTCGGCATCGCCGCCGACGTCGACCACCTCGAGGCGCTCGAGAGCCGGCTGCGCGACCAGGTGAAGCTGGCGGCGGAGGAGGCCTACGCGACGGTCGGGCACGAGTTCCACCTCGGGTCGCCGAAGCAGCTGCAGGCGCTGCTGTTCGACGAGCTGGGGCTGCCGAAGACGAAGAAGATCAAGACGGGCTACACGACCGACGCCGACGCCCTGCAGAACCTGATCGGGACGCACCCCGTCATCGACGCGCTGCTCAACCACCGCGAGGTCACCCGGCTGCTCATGGTCGTCGAGAAGCAGCTGCTGCCGACGGTCGCGGACGACGGCCGCATCCACACGACCTTCAAGCAGATGGTCGCGGCCACCGGGCGGCTGTCGTCGGACAACCCGAACCTGCAGAACGTCCCGATCCGCACCGCGCAGGGCCGCGAGATCCGGCAGGGCTTCATCGCCGGCGCCGGCTTCGAGTCGCTCATGACGGCGGACTACAGCCAGATCGAGATGCGGATCATGGCGCACCTGTCCGACGACGCCGGGCTGAAGGAGGCGTTCCTGTCGGGCGAGGACCTGCACACCTTCGTCGCCTCCCGCGCCCTCGGCATCCCGCCCGACCAGGTGGACCCTGAGCTCCGCCGTCGCATCAAGGCGATGTCCTACGGCCTCGCCTACGGGCTGTCGGCCTTCGGGCTCGCCGCCCAGCTGCGCATCACGCGCGAGGAGGCCAAGGAGCAGATGGACGCCTACTTCGAGCGGTTCGGCGGCGTGCGGGACTACCTGCGCGACGTCGTGGCGCAGGCGACGAAGGACGGCTACACATCGACGATCCTCGACCGACGGCGGTACCTGCCGGACCTGACGAGCGACAACCGGCAGCGCCGGGAGATGGCCGAGCGGATGGCGCTGAACGCCCCCATCCAGGGCAGCGCCGCCGACATCATCAAGGTCGCGATGCTCAACGTGTCCCGGGCGCTGAAGGCGGCGGGCATGCGGTCGCGGCTGCTGCTGCAGGTGCACGACGAGCTGGTGCTCGAGGTGGCACCGGGGGAGCGGGAGCAGCTCGAGGAGCTCGTCCGGCGCGAGATGGGCGGGGCCTACCCCCTGTCGGTGCCGCTGGACGTCAGCGTGGGTGTCGGTCGCACCTGGGACGACGCCGGCCACTGACCGGCCACTGAGCTACAGGCCGAGGACCTTCAGCGCGTTCTCGCGGAGGAACTTCGGCCACACCTCGTCGCGGAACCCGACCCCAGGCATCTCGGTCATGATCCGGTCCAGGTGCAGGCCCATCGGGAAGTAGCCGGCGTAGAGCACCTTGTCGGCGCCGCGGGTGTTCGCGTAGTCGACGATGGCCTGCGGGTAGTGCTTCGGGCTGAAGGCCGACGTCGAGTAGTAGAGGTTCGGCCACTTCAGCATCAGCTTCACCGCGAGGTCGGTCCAGGGCTCGCAGCCGTGCCGCGTCACGAAGACCAGCTCCGGGAAGTCGTACATCACCTGGTCGATGAGCTCGACCCGCTGCGGCGCGGCCGGCACCCGCGGCCCCGGGACACCGGCGCAGCAGAAGACCGGCAGCCCGAGCTCCACCGCCTTCGCGTAGAAGGGGTACATCTGCGGCGCGTCGATCGCCACCTGGGGCATCAGCCCGGCAGGGAAGACCGTCATCGCCCGCACCCCCCAGGTCTCGTGCGCGCGCACGACGTCCCGGACGCCCGCCATGCCGCGGTTGGGGTCGAACTCGACGCTGCCGACGAAGCGGTCCGGGTGGCGCCGGAGCGCGTCCTCGGCGCTGGCGTTGGAGACGGAGATCAGCGCCCGCTCGACGCCCCAGGCGTCCATCGCGGGGAGCAGCAGCTCCGCGCCCTGCGGCGGCTCCTCCCCGCTGTGCGGCACGTCGGTGAACAGGTACCCCGCCGGCATCTCCATCGCCGCCGACCCGGCGTCCTTCAGCTGCGGCCGGAGGAAGGCGTAGGCCTGCTGGGACGCGGACGCGCCGGCCCGGGTGCCCATCATCGTGTCGATGATCCCGATCCCCGCCGGCATGCCCATGGCGGGCACGGTACGACGGCGGCGATCAGACGGTCGTCGGACGCTCCGAGACGGGGGTGCGCTGCCGGGGCAGCGCACCCGCCTCGAGCTCGCGCAGCTCGGCGACCAACTGGACCAGGGTCGTCGCGCAGGTCGCGAGCTCGTCGTCGGTGAGCACCGTCAGCGCGCGCTCCAGGTGGTCCGCCTCGACCTCCCGCACCTTGTCGTTGACGGCCCGGCCCGCCGGCGTGGTGTGCACGAGGTTGATCCGCGCGTCCTGCTCGCTGCGCACCCGCTGGAGGAGACCGGCGTCCTCGAGCCCGGCGACGATGCGCGCGGTCGCGCCGGGGTCGAGGTGCAGCGACGCGGCCAGCGCCCCCATGGACATCGCCTCGGTGCGGCACACCTGGGCCAGGACGTCCGCCGACGTGCGGGTCAGCTCGACCCCGGCGCTCGCCATCAGCCGCGCGAAGCTGCGCCGGCTCGACGTGATCCGGTGCAGCTGGTCCAGCGCGCTGTGCACCGCCTCCCGGTTCGCGTCCCTGGCCACGGCCCCGCTCAGCTCCCCGTGTAGGGCACGTACTCCGCGCCCTCGCAGCTGAAGCCGGTGTCCGGGAAGAGCCGGACGTACTTGCCGGCCTTGACCTGCGCGACGAGGTAGCAGGTGGCCGGCTTCTGGTCGCCGGGGTCGCTCTCGGCGAGCAGGCCGTCCGCGTCGAACTTCTTGGTGGCGATGAGCGCCTTCACGACCTGCTCGGGCGTCGCATCGGCACCGCCCGCGGCCTTGCGGGCCTGGGTGTAGAGCATCGCGTTGGCCCAGGCGTAGGCGCCGAACAGGTCGGGCTTGGCTCCGGGGTGGACCTTCTCCAGCCAGGTGAGGTACTCGTCGACGCCCTTGCTGGTCTTGCGGTCCTCGCCGAGGAACATCGCGAACTGCTGCGGGAGGTACAGGCCCTCGGCGGCAGCCGCGTCCGCGACGGAGAAGAAGTTCCCGTCGTACGCCGTGGCGGCCGTGATGACCTTCGGGTGCCAGTTCTGCTGCTTGGCGGCGTCGAGGACGCGCGAGACGGCCTCGAGCTGGAAGCTGTCCATCGACAGCCACTGCACGCCCGCGTCCTTCATCTTGATGACGTCGGCGGTGTAGTCGGTCTGGACCTCGCTCTGCACCTCGCGGGTGAAGACGACCTTGCCCCCGATGGCCTCGAGGCCGGCGCGCATCTCGTGCGCCGCGAACGCCACCCGCTTGTTGACGAGGATCCCGATGTGCTGGATCGCGCCGGGGTTCTTCGACGAGACCCACTTCAGACCGCCCACCGACTGCCCGCTCGGGCTGGGGGCGGCGGTGAGGACCGTGGCGATCTTCGCCAGCGACGGGTCGAGCTGCTGGAACACGGCAGGAAGCTTCGGCCACTTGGGCAGCACGTCGGCGGCGCAGCCGTCGATCGCGGAGACGTTGCCGACGAAGGCCTCGACCTTCGGTGCCAGCGTCTCGTACGCGGTCCTGGTCGCGTTGCAGTCGATCTTCGAGTCAGCGGTGACGAGCTGCAGCGGTCGGCCGCCGATGCCGCCCTCGGCGTTCACCATGGCGACGTAGGCGTCCATGGCCTGGCGGGCGGCCTTGAACAGCCCGGTCACCGGCCCGGTGAGGTCGACGATGTTGCCGATGAGGATGGGCTTGCCGTTGGCGCTCGACGACGGTGGCGGGGTCGAGCTGCTCGACTTCGGCGTCGAGCTGCTGCTGCAGGCGGTCAGGGCCAGCGCGCCGGCGGCGACGAGCGCACCGGCACGGACGACCAGGGGGAGACGGGTCAGGGTCAGGTCGTGCGGCACGTGCGATCTCCTTCGACGGTTCGTGCGTCAGGACGAGCTGGAAAGGTAGGCGTCGACGACGAGGTCGCGGACCTCGTCGGGTGTGCCGCTGGCCCGGACCCGGCCGGCGGCGAGCACGTACGCGACGTCCGCGACCTCGAGCGCGGTGGTCGCGAACTGCTCCACGAGCAGCACCGGGGTGCCCTCCTGGGCGATCACCCGGACGAGGTCGAACAGCTCGTCGACGATCACGGGTGCGAGGCCCATCGAGATCTCGTCGAGCAGGAGGACGTCCGGGTTCGTGCTCAGCGCCCGGCTCATCGCCAGCATCTGCTGCTCACCACCCGACAACGACCCGGCGAGCTGCTTGCGCCGCTCGCCCAGCCGGGGGAAGCGGGCGTAGGCGAGATCCTCCACCTGGGAGCGCTTCACGCCGCGGTGCGTCCACATCCGCAGGTTGTCAGCCACCGTCAGGTTGGGGAAGACGCCACGCCCCTCAGGCACGCTGCACAGCCCCTGGCGCGCGAGGCTCTCCACGCTCCTGCCGGCGAGCGGTGCGCCGCGCAGCAGCACCTCACCGGCGGTGGGGGTGTTGCGGCCGCTCGCGACCCGCAGCGTGGTGGTCTTGCCCGCGCCGTTGGGTCCCAGGAGGGCCACGACGCCGCGCTGCGGGACGACGAGGTCCACGCCGTGCAGGACCTCCACGCGCCCGTAACCCGTGCGGACACCGCGCAGCTCCAGGGCAGGCGTGCCCTCGTCCGTCGCCCGTGGCGACGGCAGGCTCACCGGGGTCGTCACGCCGTCACCGGCGCGTCCGCAGCGGCGGCACGGGGGGCGGGTACGCCGTCGGGGTCGGCCGTCCCGAGGTAGGCCTCCTGCACCCGAGGGTCGGCCTGGACCTGCGCCGGCGTGCCCACGGCGAGGACCTTGCCGAAGTCGAGGACGGTGACAGAGGTGCAGATGCGCATCACCATCTCGACGTCGTGCTCCACGAGGAGGACGGCGGTCCCTGCGGAGGCGACGCCGAGCAGCAGGTCGCCGAGCGCGTGGCTCTCCGACTCGTCGAGGCCTGAGCCGGGCTCGTCCAGCAGGAGCGTGGTCGGTTGCGTCGCCAGCGCGCGAGCCACCTCGAGCACGCGCGCCGTGCCCGTCGGCAGCTCGGCGGCCGGGCGCGCCGCCACGTGGGTGAGCCCGGTGCGCTCGAGCAGCTCGTCGGCGTGCGCGCCCGCCTTCCGCAGCCCGCGCAGGCCGTGGGCGACCTCCGCCGCCAGCAGCACGTTGTCCCGGACGCTCAGGGAACCGAACACCTCCAGCCGCTGGAAGGTCCGCGACAGGCCGCGGTGCGCCCGGCGGCCGGGGCCGAGGCGGGTGACGTCGCGGCCGTCGAGGTGCACCCGGCCCGACCGGGGACGGCGCAGTCCCGTGACGACGTCGAACAGGGTCGTCTTGCCGGCGCCGTTCGGGCCGATCAGCCCGGTGATCTGGCCTGCGGGCGCGGACAGGCGCACGCCGTCCAGCGCCACGACGCCGCCGAACGTGACGGTCACGTCATCGACTGCCAGCACTGACGAGCACCTCCTCCTGCGCCGCCGGGGAGGGGTCGCTGTCGGCAGGGGGAGCCGGGCGGCGACGCCGCACGGAGTCGAGGAAGCTGCCGATGACGCCGTTCTGCTGCTTGCCCAGCCCCACTGCGCCGATCCCGACGAGGAGCGACAGGATCCCGGCGCGACCCCCGAAGGCGTCCTGGAGCATGGGCCCCACCTCGAGCAGCACTCCGGCGACGAGCACGCCGCTGACGGTGCGCACGCCCCAGATCACCGCCATCAGCAGCAGCGTCAGGCCCAGGATCAGGCCGAAGTCGGTGTTGCCGACGGCGTGCTGCTGGCCTCCCAGCAGGGCGCCGCCGAGGCCGGCGATGCCGGCGGACAGGGCGAAGACGGACAGCTTCGTCGCGGAGATCCCGACCCCGATGGTGGCGCTGCCGGTGGGGCTGTCGCCCATGGCGACGAGGCGGCGCCCGAAGGTCGAGCGCCGCAGCGCCAGGACCCCGACGGCCACGGCGGCGAACAGCACGCACACCGCGACGAGGTAGGCCCGGTCGTTGGACAGGTCCACGCCGAGGTGCGGCCGCGGCACCCGCAGCGACAGCGAGCTCGACATCACCGACGCGTTCGTGAAGAACGCGGTGTCCATGGCGTACCCGAAGGCCAGCGTCGCCAGCGCGAGGTACAGACCGCGCAGCCGCAGCGCGGGCAGCGCGACCAGGGCACCGACACCCGCAGGGACGAGCACGGCGAGAGCCAGCGCGAGCAGCGAGCCCGAGCCGCCGTCGGCCTTCGACATCGTGACGGCGCCGACGCCGGCGAACGTCAGCTGGCACAGCGACACCTGGCTGCCGTAGCCGGTGAGAGGCACCAGGCTCAGCAGGATCATGCTGATCGCGACGCCGTGGGTGATGGTCGACACCTTGGGGCCGGGCAGCAGCGAGGCCACCACGACCGCGAGCAGGACGAAGCCTGCCCCGACGAGAAGCGACTCGCGCGCGCCGGCCACGCGCGGGGCGGCGAGCGTCGTGGGCCGGCCGGCGCGCAGCCGCGTCTGCGGCAGCAGCAGCAGGGCGACGAACAGGAACACCATGGGGATGACCGGCTGCAGCTGGCTCAGCCAGTCGAGCGTCACGTAGCCGACGGCCATCGACTGCGCCAGGCCCAGCAGCAGCGCACCGACGAAGACGAGCGGCAGCGACGACAGCCTCCCGACGACCGCGGCGGCGTACCCGTTCACCACGAGCAGGGTCAGGGTGATCGCGTCCAGCTGGACCTGCGAGGCCAGCAGGATGCCGGCGAGGGCGGCGAGCGAGCAGCCCAGCCCCCACCCGAGCGCGCCGACCCGGGCCGGAGACGCCCCGGTGAGGGCGGCGAGCTCCCGGTCGTCGACGACCGCGCGCATCGTCACGCCGGCCCGGGACAGGTGCAGGAACGCCCACAGGCCGAGGGAGACCCCCGCGGCGGTGCCGACGATGATGAGCTGGTGGGCGGTCAGGACCACGCCGAGGACCGTGACCTGCTTGCCGAGGAAGAACGGCTGCAGGCGGTGCACGTCGGTCGGGGGCCACACCAGGTTCGTCGTCCCGATGAGGACGAGCAGCAGGCCGATCGTGACGGTCAGCATCACCTCGAGCGACGCGCCGCTGAGCCGGCGGACCAGGAGCCGCTCGATGAGCGCCCCGAACAGCGGCGCGATGCCGAGCACCACGACGGCGAGCGCGAGCGGCTTGGGCACGCTGTGCTGCGCGGTGAGGTCCCAGTACGCGAAGGCACCGACCATCCCCACCGCGCCGTGCGCGATGTTGAAGACACCTGACGTCGTGTAGGTGACCACGAGACCGCAGGCCGTGAGCGCGTACACGCAGCCCATGACCAGCCCCGCCACACCCAGGGCGAGAAAGGTGTCCACGTGCCCCCGTTCGCTGCGGCGGAGTTACGTGCCGATGTCAAGCACGTGGCTGAAGTGTGTGAGAGCGACCACGAACCCGGAAGCGCTTGCGGCGAAGATGACTACAAGGGACTAGGCGGGCGATCTGCTCAGGCCCGCGAGGACCGCGCCAGCAGCGCGGCGGTCACGGCGACCGCGACCGCGGCGGCGACGCCGATGACCTGGCCCGGCCGGCTGAGCGAGAGGCCGACGATGATCGCGGCCTCCACCGGCAGGGCGCTGAGCACGACGCGGACCGGCACCGGGTCGCGGGTCGCGATGGCGCGGTAGACGAGCAGCTGCACGATCGACAGGGTGCCGCCCTGCAGCACGAACAGCGGTACGACGGGTCCGAGCGAGCCGTAGCTCTCGCCGAACGTGACCTCGAGAGCGAGCCGGCCCAGCAGCAGCGCCCCCGCCAGCTCGACGGCGCCCAGCGCCGCCACGACGGCGACGGCTCGGCGCAGGACGACTCGCCCCGCGTCCGGGTCGGAGAGCCGGGGGAACACGACGACCGCGACGACCTGCGGCAGCCAGAAGGCCACCTTCGCGCAGACGGTGCCCGCGCTGTAGTGGCCGGAGTCGACCCCGCTGAGCGCGTTGCGGGCGAGCAGCAGGTCGAGGTTGGCGAGGGCCAGCAGCGCGACCAGCCCGCCGGCTGCCGCAGCGGTCTCCCGGAGGCCCGGCAGGTCGGGCAGCCGCCCGGCAGGGAGTGCTCCGGTGACCCGGGCCACGAGCAGCACGCCGACGACGGCGATGACGGCCGTCCCACCGGCCAGCCACGCGAGCACCGCCGCCGGGCCGCCGCCCAGGGCGAGCGGCACCAGGCCCACGCCCTTGCCGACGGCCTGGCCGACGATGAGCAGAGCGAGCGCGGCGAAGCGCTCCTCGCCCTGCAGGATGCCCAGCGCTGCGTACAGGACCGACATGGGCAGCAGTCCCACCGCGAGCCACAGCGGACCCGCGACGGAGGAGTGCAGGAAGGCCGCGATCACGGGGGCGAGCGCGGCAGCGACCGCAGCCACGGCGAGGCCGGCGAGGACCGACCGCACGAGCAGCGCGCGCTCGCGCGGTCCCGGTCGCTCGTCCCCGGGGCGCAGGGCGAGCGACCGGGCGACGACGGCCTGCAGGGCCAGCGCGGGGACGGAGGCGACCAGCAGGGCGCCGAGCAGAGCCGTCAGCTCGCCGTACCGGTCCTCGTCGAGGGAGCGGGACGCGACCAGCGCCAGCAGGTAGCCCACGACGTTGACCAGGGTGAGGGCCGGCGCGACCAGGCCGCCTCCGCGCGCGAGCGAGCGCCGCCCCCCGGGGGTTCCGGGGTCCACGAGCCCCGCCGAGTCGGCGGCAGCCGGCACCAGCACCACGGCCGGCGGGTGGTCCTCCACGATCGAACGGTAGGGCACCTCAGGGCATATAGGGTCCGCTCGTGCCGTCGCGGACCGCCTCGCGTGCTGGTCTGCTCACCGGAGTGGCACTGGCGGCGCTGCTCCTCGCGCCGGTCGTCGGGCCAGGCTTCGTCCTGGTGCGCGACATGGTGTTCGTGCCGAGGATCCCGCTGACCCGGACGCTGCTCGGCGTGACCGGCGTGCCGCGCGCCGTCCCGAGCGACCTGGTGGTGGCGCTGCTGAGCCGCGTGCTCACCGGTGGCTGGCTGCAGGACGTGATCCTGGTGGCCGTCGTGGTGTGCGGGGCGTGGGGCGCCGCGCGGCTGGTGCCGTCCGGGCGGCCCTCTCAGGCGGTGGTGGCCGCGGCCGGCTACGGCTGGTCGGCCTACTTCCACGAGCGCCTGCTGCTGGGCCAGTGGGCGCTGCTCGTGGGTTGGGCGGTGCTGCCGTGGGCGGCCCGAGCCGCGCTCGACTGGCGCCGTGGCGCCCCCGGTTGGCGTGCCGTGCTGTGCCTGGCGGTCGCGGCGCTCGGGGGTGCCTCCGCCGAGCTCCTCGTCGCCGTGGTGGTCGTCGTGTGCGGACGGCCGTGGCGGGCGCTCGCCGCGACCGCCGTGCTCGCGCTGCCCTGGGCGGTGCCGGCACTGCTCGCGCCCGACGGCCTGCCGTCGGGCGACCCGGCGGGCGTGGCCGCGTTCGCCAGCCGGAGCGACAGCTGGGCGGGGGTGGTCGGCAGCCTGCTGACCGGTGGCGGGGTGTGGGCGCCCGCAGCCGTGCCGCCCGGCCGGAGCGTCGGGCTCGTCGTCTCGCTGGGAGTCCTCGTGCTCGCTGCCACGGGCCTGCGCAGGACGATGCAGGCGCTCGGGGTGCGGCTCGCCGTCGCCGCCGCGGCGGGGCTGCTGCTCAGCCTGCTGGGCCGGTTGCCGGGGACAGCGCCGGCGCTGCGCTGGGCCGTCGTGCACGTGCCCGCGGCCGGTCTGCTCCGCGACGGGCACAAGTGGATCGCGCCGTGGGTCCTGCTCGTCGCGATCGCCGCGGCCGTCGGGCTGGGGGTCGTGCAGGAGCGGCTGCGGGCTCCGAGGGTGCAGCTGGCGGCGGCGGTGCTGGCGGCCGCCGCACCGCTCGCCGCGCTGCCCGGCGCGGCGTGGGCCGAGGGCGGGAGGCTGCGCGCGTCGTCGTACCCCTCCGCCTGGCAGACCGTCGCGGACCGGGCCGGTGACCGCGCGGTGCTCGTGCTGCCGTGGGGGTCCTACCGCGCGTTCCCGTGGGACGGCGACCGCACGGTTCTCGACCCTGCCCCGCGCTGGTTGCGGGGGCGCGTCGTGATGGACGACGACCTGCCGCTGTCGACCGGGACGGTGCAGGGCGAGGACCCGCTCGCCCGCGAGCTGGATCCCCTGCTCAGCGGAAGGGGCCCGCTGCTCGACACGCTGCGCCGGGAGCGCATTCCGCTGGTCCTCGTGGAGCGCACGACCCGAGGCAGTGACCCGGTCGCGGAGGAGGCCCGGCTCGTCGGCTTGGAGCCGGTGGTGCGCACCGCGGAGCTGTCGCTGTGGCGGGTCCCGGGCACGCCGCAGCGCCGCCTCCCGAGGGCACCGCTGGGGCCGGTGCTCGTGGGTGACGGCGCTGCTGTGCTGCTCGCCGCGTGGGCGGCGAGCCGGCTACTGACCGGTGTCGTAGGTGGCGGAGATGTCCTGCGTCTGGGAGGACGTCGGCGCGGTGCCCGACGGGCCCCCGCCCTGGGTGACGACGATGCCGGCGGTCGCGGCGCCGGCGAGGACGACGCCCGCGAGGATCGTGACGATGGTTCCCATGGTGGCTCTCTCTCCTGAGGGGTGGGTCAGTGGGTGGCGTGGCGCGGGGACGGGAGCGTGATCACGCGCGGTGCGTTCTCGACGCCCGTGGCGACGTCGACCGCGGCGGAGAACTCCCGAGCGGTGGCGTCCCAGGTGAACTGCGCGGCGTGCTCGCGGGCGGCGGCACCGAGCTGCTGCCTGAGCGGCGCGTCGAGCAGCAGCGCGCGCAGGGCGTCGCGCAGGCCCGGCTCGTCGTCGACCAGCAGGCCGGTCCGCCGGTCGATGATCGACTCGGCGACGCCTCCGGCGCTCCGGAAGGCGACGGACGCGGTCCCGTGGCTGCCGGCCTCGACGACCGAGAGCCCCCAGCCCTCCTTGAGGGAGGGGACGGCGTGCACCCAGGCCCGGGCGAGCAGGTCGGCCTTCTCCTGCTCGGTGACGCGCCCGAGCACCTGGACGACGTCGTCGAGGCGGAGCTCGGTCACGGCGCGGCGGACCTCGGGGAGCCAGTAGCCGTCGCCGGCGATCTCGACCTGCAGGTCCGGGATCTGCTCCCGCAACGCCGCGGCCGCCTGGAGCACGAGCTCCACCCGCTTGTGCGGGACGACCCGGCCCAGCACCGCGATGGTCGGTCGGGCGGCACGAGCGGCTGCCGTCGCGAGCGGCTCCGCGGTCCCGTTGTGGACCACGTCGATGCGCGCGGCGTCGACACCGAGGCCGACCAGCTCCTGCTTCGTGATCTCGGAGACGGTGACGTAGCGGCACCCGCGGTTGACGCGTGGGGCCAGCCACGACTCCAGCCACCAGCCCACCCGGGCCCCGAGCCGGCCGAACACGACCGACCACTGCTCGCGGTGCACGTGGTGGACCAGGACGATCACGGGCCGCCGGGTCCAGAGCCGGGCGAGGAACGGGACGCCGTTGTGCACCTCGATCACGACGCCGCTGCGGCCGAGCCGGCGGGTGAGCAGCAGCACGGCAGCCCACAGGTACACCGTGAGCCGGCCGCCGCGGCGGACGTACCGGACGCCGGCCTTGACCTCGTCGCGGGGGGCGTTGGCGTGCGCCGCGCTGAAGAACGTGACTCTGTCCCCGGTCGTCGCGAAGTGCGCAGCGACCTGCTCGACGTAGAGCTCGGAACCGCCGCCCTCGGGGTTGGTGAGGTCCCGCCAGTTGAGGAGCAGCACGTCGCGCGGGACGTGCGTGGACGGCGGACGGGTCGAGGTCCGCGGTGCCGAGCTCAGGGTCACGGAGCTCGCCGTAGCAGTGGTCACGCGGTGGGGGCGTCCTCTCCAGTTGCGTCCAGTTGCGCAGGGACGCGGGCGCGCGTCGCCAGTGCAACAAAGCCTGCGAGAGTCAAGCTCTGGCGTACATGGCGAAAAGGGATCAGTCGCGCCTGGTCCGATGGGACCACCCGGGCAGACGCGGACAGAGCGCCGCAGAAGCGGACAGAAGGGGAGCGGACGGATCGCCTCGTAGGGTGCCTCGTGTGACCGCACCCGAGCCGCTGCCCGCGCTCGGCTCGCTCGCGCGCACCTGCGCGCTGCTGCGCGCGTTCTCCCACGAGCAGTCCGACCCCGGGCGGTTCTACCGCTTCCTCGCAGCGGACAGCGCCCGTCAGGTTGCCCACTACGCGTCGCTGTCGGGAAGCACGGTGCTCGACGTCGGTGGTGGACCGGGGTACTTCGCGGACGCGTTCCGGGCACTCGGAGCGCGGTACGTCGGGGTGGACGCCGATGCCGGCGAGCTCCGGCTGCACGGCCGGGAGGTGGCGCGGGGCATGGTCGTCGGCAGTGGGACGCACCTGCCCTTTCGCGACGCGTCCGTGGACGTCGCCTACTCCAGCAACGTCCTCGAGCACGTCCCGCACCCGGAGCGCCTGGCGGAGGAGATGATCCGTGTGACGCGGCCGGGCGGGCTGGTGTTCGTCGCCTACAACAACTGGCTCGCCCCGAACGGCGGCCACGAGACCTCGCCGTGGCACTACCTCGGCGGCCGCCGCGCCGCCGATCGCTACGCGCGCAAGCACGGGGTCCGTCCCAAGAACGACTTCGGGGTCACGCTCTACCGCACCTCGGTCGCCCAGATGCTGCGCTGGGCCGACGCGCAGGCGCGCTCGGGTGCGGTGGACGTCGTCGACGTCCTGCCGAGGTACCACCCGTCCTGGATGCGCTGGGTGGTCCGGGTCCCGGGCCTGCGCGAGGTCCTGACGTGGAACCTGGCGCTGGTGCTGTGCCGACGCTGACGCCGGGCGCGGAGCGACTGCGCGCGGCGGTCGCCTGCGCGGTCGTGACGGCCGTCGTCTTCGCGCAGGACGCCGGTCGACAGGTGGCCGACACCAAGCTCGACCTCACCGTCGGCCCTGAGCGGCTGCTCGCGCGGGCGCTGCACCTCTGGGACCCGCTCGGCGGCGCCGGGGAGCTGCAGAACCAGGGCTACGGGTACCTGTTCCCGATGGGTCCGGTGTTCTGGCTCCTCAAGACGACGGGCCTACCGGTCTGGGCCGTGCAGCGGGTCTGGCAGTCGCTCGTGCTGTGCGTCGCGCTGCTCGGTGTCCGCGCCCTGGCGACCCGGATGGGCATCGGCTCACCCGGCACCCGCCTGCTCGCGGCGGTCGCCTACGCCTTCGCCGCCCGTCCGATCAGCCAGGTCGGGGCGATCAGCATCGAGGTGTGGCCGTACGCCCTGGCGCCGTGGGTGCTCGTCCCGTTGGTGTCGGGAGCGAGGGGTGGCAGCCCCCGGAGGGCCGCGGCGCTGTCCGGACTGGCGATCCTCCTCGTCGGCGGGGTGAACGCAGCGGCGACCCTCGCCGTCGTCCCGCTCGGCGTGCTGTGGCTCGTGGTGCAGCCGCCCGGTCCACGACGACGCCGCCTCAGCGCGTGGTGGGCGGCTGCCGTGGTCGCGGCGACCGCGTGGTGGCTGGTGCCGCTGCTGCTGCTCGGGCGGTACTCGCCTCCGTTCCTCGACGTCATCGAGTCGGCGTCCACGACCACGCGCGAGAACGGCCTCTGGGCGCTGCTGACCGGCAACGACCTGTGGCTGCAGTACCTCGCCATCGGCGGTCCGGCCCGCCCGGCCGGGTACCTGCTCGTCACCTCGTCGGCCATCGTCGTCGCGGTGACGGCCGTCTGGGCGCTGGGCCTGGTCGGCCTGCTGCTGCCGAGCACCCCGCACCGCGGCTTCCTCGTCGGGGGCGTGCTCCTCGGCGTGCTGGTCGTCGGCGCCGGTCACACCGGAGCCCTCACCGGCCCGCTGGCGGGCTGGGAGCGCGACCTGCTCGACGCGGTGCTGGCCCCGTTCCGCAACATCCACAAGTACGACCTGCTGCTGCGGCTGCCGCTGGCGCTCGGCCTGGCAGCTGCCGCCGACAGGGTGCGACTGCCCTCAGTCCTCACCCCGCGACCCGTCGCCCTGCTGGCGGCCCTGGCGGTGGCCGGTGCCGCCTCGCCGGCGCTCGGCTCGCTGGAGCCGGACCGGAGCTTCTCCGACATCCCGGGCTACTGGCGCGACGCGGCCGCCTGGCTGGACAAGGCGGACCCCGGGGGGGCCGCGCCCCGCGCCATGGTGGTCCCGGCCTCCCACACGGGCGACTACGTCTGGGGGCACACCAGCGACGAGCCGTTGCAGCCGCTCGCCCACAGCCCCTGGGTGGTGCGGGACGCCGTCCCGCTCGGGGGTCCCGGGATCACGCGCGTCCTCGACGCCGTCGAGCAGGTCCTGCGCTCCGGGCGCGGCTCACCTGCCCTCGCCACGTTCCTCGCCCGTACCGGAACGCGCTTCCTCGTCGTGCGCAACGACCTGGACCTGCACGCGACGGGGTCGACCCGCCCGTTCGTCGTGCACGCCGCGCTCGAGGCGTCGCCGGGCCTGGCCCGGGTCGCGACGTTCGGCCCCGTCGTGGGGCCCGGCTTCGACACCGGCTCCGCCGTGTACGACGCCCAGCTCGGAGCGACGTACCCGGCCGTGGAGGTGTTCGAGGTGCAGCCCGACGTCCCGGGCGCGGGCGACGCGGTGACGACGTGGCCGGTCGACGCCACCCAGCGGGTCAACGGCGGCCCGGAGTCGGTCCTCGACCTGCTCGAGGCGGGAGCCCTCGACCCGGCGGCGCCGGTCCGGCTCGTCGGCGAACCGTCGTACTCCGGTGAGCCCGCCGGGCTGGCGACCGTGACCGACGGCTACCGCGACCGTGAGGTCGACGTGGGTCGGGCCACCGACGGGGCGTCCGCGACGCTGGGCGCCGGATCCCGGAGACGGCTCGACCGGCGGGTCGCCGACTACCTCCCGGTCCCCGCGCGGGGGACCCGTGCCCGGGCCACCGTCACGGGGATGACCTCGGTGTCGGCGTCGTCGAGCGGTGCGGACGCCGACGCCCTGCTGCTGCGCGGGCCCGACCACAACCCGATGGCGGCGTTCGACGGGCAGCCCGACACGACGTGGGTGACGGGCGGGCTCGTGCCACAGGGGCAGTGGGTGGAGGCCCGCTTCCCGGCGACGACCCTGTCGTCGGTGCGCATCACGGCACCGCCGGTCACCGGACCCATCACCCCCGCCTCGTCGGTCAGGGTCACGACCGACTCCGGCTCCACCGACGTGCGCCTGGTCGATGGCGCGGCCGACGTCTCGCTGGGCGTCCGGACGTCGCGGCTGCGACTGACCATCCGCGCGGTCACGGGCATGCGCCTCGGGATCGGGGTCAGCGCCCTGGAGGCCGAGCTGGAGACGCCCACTGGGCCGTTGCTGGCGGAGCGCGGGCTGCGGCTCGCACCGCCCGCATCGGGGCCGGCCGACGTCGTGCTCAGCGCCGGCAGGCGGGACCGGCCCGGTTGCCTCGTCCTCGGCGACCGGCCGGTGTGCGCCGCTGCGCTCCCGCTCGCCGACGAGGACGACGTCGCTGTCGACCGCACCGTCCTGCTCCGGACGGCGTCGGGCTACCGGCTGGCCGTCCGGGGACGGCCCCGCGGGGGAGACGCCCTCAACGCCCTGCTCCAGCGAGGTCAGCCGATCGTCGCGAACGCGACCAGCAGCGCGGTCGCGGATCCGGGGGACCGACCGGCCACCGTGCTCGACCGGGACCTGCGGACCTCGTGGCTGGCCTCGCCCTCGGACCCGCACCCCTCGCTGCACATCGGGCTGAGCCGGCCGCAGCGCATCGACGGCATCACCGTCGTCGTGGACCCCGAGCTCGCGGCCTCGCGGCCGCGGGCGGTCGCCGTCAGCGTCGACGACGGGCCGGCCACCACGGTCCCGCTCTCCGCGCAGGGGATCGCCGGCATCCGTCCCGTCGTCGGCCAGCGGCTCACCGTGACCTTCCCCGAGGTCGAGCAGCGGTACAGCAACGACATCGACGGCTACGCGGAGCCGCTGCCGCTGGGAGTGACGGAGCTGCGCGTGAACGGGCCGAGCACCGACCTCCACCAGGTGCTGGTGCCGGCGCAGCGCGTCACCGCGGGGTGCGGGACCGGCCCCCGGCTCGTCGTCGACGGCGTCCCGGCCGTCGAGACCAGCCTCACGTCGACCATCGGCGACCTGATCGCTGGGCGCGACCTCGACGTCGTTCCGTGCACCTCGAAGGAGCTGCACCTGACGGCAGGTACCCACCGGCTGCGCGTCGCCCGGACGCCGATCGTCCAGGTCACGGGAGTCGCGCTTCGCGACCCGACGCGTGCCCGTCCGGAGCCCGGCGCCGGCCGGGTCGCGCGGGTCAGGGCCTGGGGCGACGGGCGGCGGGAGCTCGACGTCGTACCGGGTCCACGCTCGTTCCTCGTCGTGCACGAGGCCTTCAACGCCGGCTGGAGAGCGGAGCTCGACGGGCGCGCACTGCCGGCCGTGGAGCTCGACGGCTGGCAGCAGGGCTTCGTCCTGCCGTCAGCCGGTGGCCGGGTGACGCTCGCGTTCGCACCGGACCGGCCCTACCGGGTGGCCCTGCTCGCCGGGGCGCTGCTGGCCGTCGCGCTGCTCGGCCTGTGCCTGCGGCGGCCCCGGGGCGAGTCGCCGAGCCCGCGTCCCCGTCGGCGTCGCGGCTGGCTCGGACCCGTCGCCGGGTTCGCGGTGCTGCCGCTCGCCGGCGGTGCGGCAGGTGCGGTGGCGCTGGTGGTCGTCGGGCTCGTGCTGTCCTTCCGGCCCGCGCTGCTCCGTCTTCTCGCGCCCGCAGGCCTGCTCGGCGCCGGGGCGCTGGTGGCCCTGGACCCCTGGCCGGGACGAGCCCTGGTCGGCGCCCCGGCCCAGGCGCTGTGCCTCGTGACGGTGGCGGCGCTGGCCCTCAGCCTGCTGCGGCGTGACGGCGGCGGTGCGCTCCCGGACCGCGGTTCCGGAGGCGCATGACCGGCTCCTCCACCGCCCGCAGCGACGCCCAGGCGACCAGCAGGCTGAGGGACACGGTCCACGCCAGGACCCGCCAGAAGCTCCCGCTGAACACGGGGACGCCGAGCGCCTGCCGCACGATCTCCAGCACCGTCAGGTGCAGCAGGAACACGCCGTAGGAGATGCGTCCGAGGAAGGCCATCGGCGGGCTGGCGAGCACGGCCGCGACCGGGCCGCGCGCGTGCGGGAGGGCCGCAGGTGCGACGAGGAGCAGGGCGACGGCGCCGTAGAGCAACGTCCGCGACAGCGTCTCGGACGGCGACAGCAGCGCCAGCTGGTACGGGCCGGTCAGCGGCGTCCCTGCGATGACGAACAGCGCCCCCGCGCCGATCCAGCAGGTGACCCCGTCACGGGCGACCGCCTCGAGCCGGTCGGCCGCGCCGACCGACACCGCCGCCAGGGCCATGCCGATCGCGAACCAGTCGGCGTGCCCGGGCAGCCAGTAGCCGCAGTGCGGCGGAAGGACGTCGTGGGCGACGAGGGCCTGCCAGCCGATCCCCGTGGCGAACATCAGGCCGCAGAGGACCAGCTGGGAGCGCAGCGTCCGGCCGGCGAGGCGGCCGAGCAGCGGCAGCGCGAGGTAGAAGGTGATCTCGGTCGCGAGCGACCACATCTGCGTCAGGCCGGGCAGCAGGTCACCGTCCCGGTAGATCTGGGTGAGCGTCAGCTGCCGGAGCCAGTCGAAGGCGTCGGCACCGTCGTTGCCAGGCAGCAGGAGGATCGCGGCCGCCACCGCCATCCAGTAGGCAGGGAGCACGCGCAGGGCGCGCCGCCACAGGTACGGCACGAGCGCCGGCCACCTCCGTCCCTCCATCGCGGCGGCCGCCTGCGGGCGGTGCAGCAGGAACCCGGACAGCACGAAGAAGACGGCCACCCCGACGTCGAGGCGGGACAGCACCGTGCGGGCGGGACCGCGGATCCCCTCACCGGTCTGGAAGCCGACGTGGGTGAGCACGACCGCCAGCGCCGCGATGGCGCGCACCCCGTCCAGAGCGGGGAAGCGCCGGTCGCCGCCCGCCGCAGACTCGAGGCCGCCGGGAGGCTCGGCGAGAGTGGGCAGTCTGCCGGGGCTGTCCAAATCTGGTCCTTTCGTGCCATGGAACCCGCGCTGAGTTTCTTTGAGACTGGCATGCAACACAGTCGCGCACCCTGTCACCGTGCACCCGCGAGGAGCCCCTCTTGTCCACTAAGACCGCGAAGGCCCTGATCGGTGCCGGTGCGTTCTCCCTCGCCCTGGCGGGCCTGGTGCCCGCGGCGCTGACGCCCGCACTGGCGAAGGCTCCCTCGACGGAGAACGTCACCACCCACTCCCGCAGCGCGGCGCAGATCCTCAACTCCGCGACCGGCGAGCTCGAGCCCATCACGGTCGACCTCACGCGCAAGATCACAGGCGCCACCGACGCCAAGGGCCACTACCTCGGCTCGGGCTCGGTCGCCGTCTACCACGAGCTCCTCAGCCTCGCCCGCGTCCTGCCCGACGGCACGGTGAACGCGGTCGACGCCCGTGGCCGCTACGCCGGCATCCGCGCCGGCGAGGCGGTCATCGCCTTCGACCGCAAGACGGGCAAGGGCAAGATCGGTGCCTACGGCGAGACCTACCACACGGCCGGTCAGACGGTGAAGTTCCCGTTCGACACCCAGAAGAAGACCTACGACTACCTCGACCAGACCTCGCACCAGGCCTGGCCGGTCAGCTACAGCGGCACGACCAAGGTCGACGGGCTGCGGGTCTACGTCTTCAAGGGCACCGTGCCCCAGGTGTCGCTCGGCCAGTACGGCGTCCTCGCCGGCACCGACACGCTGTACAGCAACAAGGGCCGCACGGTGTACGTCGAGCCGGTGACCGGGTCGATCGTGTCGTCCGAGACCGCGCCGCAGACGTCCATCAAGTTCGCGGACGGCTCCGTGAAGCCCGCGCTCCTCGTCGACAACCTCGTCCCGACCAAGGAGACCATCGCCGACCGGGTCGCCGACGCGAAGTCGCGCAAGAGCCAGGTGCAGCTGCTGAAGCGGGCGCCCTACGCGCTCGGCATCCTCGGGCTGCTCCTCATCGGTGGCGGCCTCGCGACGGGACGGCGCCGCAGGGCGACCGCGTCCGGCACGCGTCCGGACGTCGGCGGTGTGCTCCCGACGCCCCGCGACGAGCCCGCCCTGGACCCGTCGAAGGTCAAGCACTAGCCAGGCAGGTGCGCCAGGAAGATCGCCGTCCCCGGGAGCAGCGCGCCGCGCAGCGGTGACCACTGGCCCCACTCGGCCGTGCGGTCAGCAGGCCACTCCGGCTCGACGAGGTCGTCGAGCACCAGGCCGGCCTGCCGCAGGTCGCGGACCCGGTCACCCAGGGTGCGGTGGTGCTCGACGTACACCGCCTGCCCTGCGCTGTTCTCCTCCACGTACGGCGTGCGGTCGAAGTAGCTCTGCCGCACCGTCAGCCCTGCCGGGCCCGGGTCGTCCGGGAACACCCAGCGGACCGGGTGCGTCGCGCTGAAGACCAGCCGGCCGCCGGGTCGCAGCACCCTCGCGATCTCGCGCATGGTGCCGGCCGAGTCGCTCACGAACGGGATGGCCCCGAACGCCGACACGACCAGGTCGAAGGCGCCGGCCCGGAAGGGCAGGGCCTGCGCGTCGGCCTGCACCGTGGTCACCCGGACGCCGGTACGACGGTCCAGCTCACGACCCTTCGCGAGCTGCCCCGCGGAGATGTCGAAGGCCGTGACGCGGGCACCCTGCGCGACCAGCCAGCGCCCGGCCTGAGCCGCCCCGCAGCCGACCTCGAGCACGTCCAGGCCGCGGACGTCGCCGAGCAGCCCGGCGTCGGCCTCGCGCAGCCCCTCGGGGCACCAGAGGAGGTCGGCGTCGCCCAACGTCGTACCGTGCTCGGCGTAGTAGTCCTCGGCGTTGAGGTCCCACCAGAGCCGGTTGGCGCGGGCGCTCTCCTGAGCGTCGGCTGCGCGGTGCGCGACGTTTGAGGTCTGGGTGTCCACACGGGTAGTCTGTCGCTTGCGCTGCGGGCGGTGTCGCCCGCGTCTTGTTGGTTCAAGCCTTCCGGTCCCGACGATTCCTGTCCGCTGCGTCCTCATGACTCCACCCAACGGGGGTGGGGCACGACATCTGTCCGCAGCCGGAGACCAATCCTTTGACCAGCACCCTCGAGGCAGCAACTGTCTCCGCGACCACTCCCCAGGTCGCGATCAACGACATCGGCAGCGAGGAGGACTTCCTCGCTGCCATCGACTCCACGATCAAGTACTTCAACGACGGCGACATCGTCGAGGGCACGATCGTGAAGGTCGACCGTGACGAGGTCCTCCTCGACATCGGCTACAAGACCGAGGGCGTCATCCCCTCGCGCGAGCTGTCCATCAAGCACGACGTGGATCCCAACGAGGTCGTCGCCGTCGGCGACACCGTCGAGGCCCTCGTCCTCCAGAAGGAGGACAAGGAAGGCCGGCTGATCCTGTCCAAGAAGCGCGCGCAGTACGAGCGCGCCTGGGGCGACGTCGAGGCCAAGAAGGAAGCCGACGAGGTCATCACCGGCACCGTCATCGAGGTCGTCAAGGGCGGCCTCATCCTCGACATCGGCCTGCGCGGCTTCCTGCCCGCCTCCCTCGTCGAGATGCGCCGCGTCCGCGACCTGCAGCCGTACGTCGGCCAGACGCTCGAGGCGAAGATCATCGAGCTCGACAAGAACCGCAACAACGTGGTCCTGTCGCGCCGTGCCTGGCTCGAGCAGACCCAGTCCGAGGTGCGCCACGGCTTCCTGACCCAGCTCCAGAAGGGCCAGATCCGCAAGGGCGTCGTGTCCTCGATCGTCAACTTCGGTGCGTTCGTGGACCTCGGCGGCGTCGACGGCCTGGTGCACGTCTCCGAGCTGTCCTGGAAGCACATCGACCACCCGTCCGAGGTCGTCGAGGTCGGCCAGGAGGTCACCGTCGAGGTCCTCGACGTCGACCTGGACCGCGAGCGCGTCTCCCTGTCGCTGAAGGCGACGCAGGAGGACCCGTGGCAGCAGTTCGCCCGCACGCACCAGATCAACCAGGTCGTGCCCGGCAAGGTCACCAAGCTCGTCCCGTTCGGTGCGTTCGTGCGCGTCGACGAGGGCATCGAGGGCCTGGTGCACATCTCCGAGCTGGCCGAGCGCCACGTCGAGATCCCGGAGCAGGTCGTCAACG
>CAMLIA010000007.1 GCA_946479905.1 uncultured Frankiales bacterium
GGAACTGGTCCTCGCAGGCGACGGTGTCCTTGATGTCGCCGAACGGCCCGTAGTAGGCGTAGATGCCGTTGCTGGCGCAGGCGTCCACCATCCGCGCGACCGTGTAGTGCCACAGGTCCTGCTGGAACGTGGCGCGGGGCGACTCGTCCTCCGAGGGGTCCTGACGCACCAGGTAGCCGGGGTGGCCGCCGCCGACGCGGGTCGTCTTCATCCGGCGGTTGGCGGCGAGGTCCGCGGGTCCGAGGCTGATGCCCTGCATGCGCGGGCTGGCGGCGCAGATCTCCTCGACGTTGGCGACACCGCGGGCGGTCTCGAGGATCGCGTGCACCATCAGCGGCCGGGACGTGCCGGCCTTCGCCTCGAGCTGCGCGAGCAGCCGGTCGACGTAGTGGATGTCCTCGGGTCCCTCGACCTTCGGCACCATGACGACGTCGATCTTCTCGCCGGCCTCGAGCACGAGGGTGGTGAGGTCGTCCAGCACCCACGGGCTGCCGAGGTCGTTGACCCGGGTCCAGAGCGCCGTCTGACCCAGGTCGACGGAGTTGGCGACCTTCACCAGGCCCTCGCGGGCGGCGACCTTGTTCGAGGCCTGGATGGCGTCCTCGAGGTTGCCGAGCAGCACGTCGACCTTCGGTGCGATGTCCGGCAGCTTGCCGACCATCTTCTCGTTCGACGGGTCGAAGAAGTGGATCATCCGCGACGGTGACCACGGGATCTCGCGCAGCGGGGCGGGGGCACCGACGGCGAGCGGCTGGAAGAAGTCCTTGGCGTTGCGCACGTCAACGACGGTATCCAGTGTTGCACCTGCAAGTAACATGAGGCGGTGGTGATGAAGGCGACAGCCGACGCACTCACCGTGCGCGAGCTCGGTGCCTGGCGGGCCTTCCTGCGGGCGCACTCCTCACTGACGCGCACCCTCGAGGCGGAGCTGATCGCCGAGCACGACCTGCCGCTGGCCTCCTACGACGTGCTGCTGCAGCTCGCCGAGGCGGACGGCCGCCGGCTGCGGATGACCCAGCTCGCCGACCGCGTGATGCTGTCCCGATCGGGCCTCACCAGGCTGGTGGACCGGCTGGAGCGGGACGGGCTCGTCGAGCGGGCGGCCTGCCCCGGGGACGCGCGCGGCACCCACGCCGTGCTCACGGACCTCGGCCTCCAGCGGCTCCGGGACGCCGCACCCACCCACCTGCGCGGGGTCGCCGAGCACGTCACCTCCCGCCTGACCGCGGAGGAGCTCGACCAGCTGCAGGCGCTCATGCTCAAGCTCGGAGACGGGCCGCACGAGCCGCCCGCAGCCGGGTGCGGTGAAGCCGAGGGAGTGCGCTGACCGACGCCGTACGCCGGGACGTCGTCCGGCGCTCGCTGTCGCTCGGTGTCGCCGTGGGTCTCTACGGCGCGTCCTTCGGTGCCGCCGCGGCGGCCGCCGGGTTCTCCGTGGTCCAGGCCTGCGCGACCTCGCTGCTCGTGTTCACCGGTGCCTCGCAGTTCGCCCTGGCGAGCGTGCTCGGGGCGGGGGGCTCGGTCGCGGCCGCGGTCGCGAGCGCGGTCCTGCTCGGCAGCCGCAACGGGCTGTACGCCGTGCTGCTCTCGGAGCAGATGCCGGTCCGCGGTTGGCGGCGTGGTGTCGCCGCCCAGGTCACCATCGACGAGAGCACCGCGGTGGCGGTCACGTCGCCGCCGGCGTGGACCTCCGTCGGCTTCTGGTGGACCGGCCTGACGGTGTACGTCGTCTGGAACCTCTCCACCCTCCTCGGCGCCCTGTCGGCGTCCGCCGTCGACACGACGGCCTTCGGGCTCGACGGAGCCGTGGGGGCGGCCTTCCTCGGCCTGCTCTGGCCGCGGCTGCGCGAGGCCTGGCGGATCGCCGTGGCCGGCGCCGTGCTGGCCGCGGTGGCCGTACCGCTCACCCCACCCGGCGTGCCGGTCCTCGTCGCGGGCCTCGCGGTCCTGCCCACCCTGTGGCGGCGCTGATGTGGACCGCTGTGCTGCTGACCGCTGCGGGCTGCTTCGGGTTCAAGGCCGCCGGCTGGTCCGTGCCGCCCACCGTGCTGAACCGGCCGCGGCTGCGCAGGGGGGCGACGCTGCTCCCGGTCGCGCTGCTGTCGGCGCTCGTCGTCACGCAGGTGTTCGCCGCGGGCAGGTCCCTGACCGTGGACGCGCGGCTGGTCTCGCTCGCCGTGGGTGCGCTGTGCCTGTGGCGGCGGCTGCCGTTCCTCGTCGTGGTGGTCGCCGCTGCTGCGGCGGCCGCCGCCGTCAGAGCGCTCTAGCTCGTCGCCACCTCCGGGACGTCCTCAGGAGTGGTCCCTGACACAGGCTCTGGCGTGAGGACGCAGGCAGTGGGCGACGGTGGTCAGAGGGTGGCGAGGGCGCGGTGGAGCGCGGCGACGGCCTCCGACGCCGGGTCCAGGTGCGCGTAGTGGTCGCCCGGCACCGTCAGCAGGGTCGTCGCCCCCGGTGCGGCCGCCAGGTAGTCCTCGCTCTGGCTGATCGGCACCACGTCGTCCTCGACACCGTGCACGATCACCGTCGGCACCCCGGTCGGGGCGAGCGCCACCGGGTCCGCGACGGCGTACCGGTCCGGCACCTCCGAGGGGCTGCCGCCCAGCAGCGCCCCGACGGCCCCAGAACCGAGGCCGAGCGCGTGCGCGGTGGTGAGCGACGCCACCGGTGCCTGGGGCACGGCCAGGGCGGGCCGCACGTGCGGGTCGGCGCCGGGGGCTCCCGGCGGCAGCGCCGACCGCGACGCCAGCCACAGCGCGAGGTGGCCGCCGGCCGAGTGGCCGACGACGGCGACCCGGGTGCGGTCCACCAGGGCCTCGTACCTCCCGTGGAAGGCGGCGTCGTACGCCGCTGCCGCGTCGACCAGGGTCGCCGGCCACGGCTCGGTGGAGGGCGCGTAGTCCACGTTCCAGACGAGGTACCCGCGGTCCGCGAGGTCCGCGGCCACGGCGTCCTCGAGCGTCAGGTCGTAGCGGTCCCGCCAGTAGCCGCCGTGCACGAGGACCACGAGGGGACCCGGAGCCGAACGTCCCGCGGGCAGCCACCACTGACCGCGCTGCCGCGGCCCGCTGCCGTAGTGCTCGGTGCCGCCGGTGGTCAGGTGGACGCCCCACCCACCGCCGTCGGCAGCACCCGCGTCTCGCGGGTGACCAGCGACATGACGCGCTCCTCGAGCAGCACCGGCTCGACCGGCTTGACGAGGAAGTCGTCCGCGCCGGCGTTGCGCGCCTCCCGCTCGATGTTGGGTGACGAGGCGCCGGTGAACAGCACCAGCGGGAGCGTGAGGGTACGAGGGTCCGACCGCACCAGCCGGATGAACTCCACCCCGGACAGGTCGGGCAGGCCGTTGTCGACCAGCACCCCGTCGAACTCCTCGGTGCCGAGCAGCGCGAGCGCGCTCTCCGAGTCGTGGGCCGTGACCACGTCCGCCGCGCCGGTCAGGGCCGCCTTGATGAACAGGCAGACGCTCTCGTCGTCGTCGACGACCAGCAGGCGGGGCGGCCGGCTGACCGCCACGGGCTGCTCGCCGGCCGGCCGGTCGACGAGCGTCCGGCACCAGGGGCAGGTGCTCCACTCCGGGTCCAGCTGGCGCTTGCAGCCCTGGCAGCGGTCGCGCTCCACGAGCGCCCCGTCCCACGGGCAGCAGACCATGTCGTCGGCGAGGGCCCGCGCGCAGACCGGGCAGCGCGGGCCCGTCACGCTGTCGACGTGCGTGCTGCGCAGCACCTCCTCGTAGGTGGTGTCGCCGCGGTGCGCGGCCGCGAGCGCGCTCGCGCGCAGCGTCGTCATCCCGTGCTCGCGGGCGGCGGCGCCGATGGCGGCCTCGGTCGGCGTGCTGAGCAGCACCTTGCGCAGCGCCGCCGTGACGGGGAGCACCTCGAAGATGCCCGTGCGGCCGCGGTAGCCGGTGCCGCCGCAGTCGCTGCAGCCCTTGCCGCGCATGGGCGTCGCCCCGGCCAGATCGGCGGGGCTGAGCCCGAGCAGCGACAGGGTGCGAGGTGACGGGACGTACTCCGCCGAGCAGGAGGCGCACGGCTTGCGGACCAGCCGCTGGGCGATGACGAGGGTCAGCGAGGACGCGACGAGGAACGGCTCGATGCCCATGTCCACGAGCCGGGTCACGGCGCTGACGGCGTCGTTCGTGTGCAGCGTCGTGAGCACGAGGTGACCGGTGAGGGAGGCCCGCAGCGCGAGCTCCGCGGTCTCCTGGTCGCGGACCTCACCCACCAGCACGATGTCGGGGTCCTGGCGCAGCACCGACCGCAGCCCGCGGGCGAAGGTCAGCCCGGACCGGTCGTGCACCTGCACCTGGGTGATGCCCGCGACCTGCACCTCGACCGGGTCCTCGAGGGTGACGATGTTGCGGTCGGGCGTGCTCACCTGCTGGATGGCGGCGTACTGGGTGTTGGTCTTGCCCGAGCCCGTCGGGCCGGTGATGAGGATCAGCCCCTGCGACTGCACGAGCGCCGCCCCGACGGTCTCGAGCTGCGCGGGGGTCATGCCGGTCTTGCTGAGCAGCGGGACGTTCTCGGCCCTGGGCAGCAGCCGGATGACGACCTTCTCGCCGTGCAGCGTCGGCAGCGTCGAGATGCGGGCCTCGACGGTGGCGCCGTCGACCGTGAGCTTGGCGCGGCCGTCCTGAGGCCGGCGCCGCTCGGCGATGTCGAGGCCGGAGAGGATCTTGATGCGGCTGACGGCGGCCGCGGTCGCGTTCTTCGGGACGGTCATGACGTCGCGGAGCAGCCCGTCGACGCGGTAGCGGATCCGCAGCTCGCCGGCCTGCGGCTCGACGTGCACGTCCGAGGCGCGGGCACGCACCGCGTCGGCCATGATCACGTCGACCAGGCGCACCACGGGGGCGGAGTCCAGGCCGCCCTGGGCGAGGTCGTCGGGGGTGTCCTCCTCCTCGGACTCCTCGAACAGCGTGGAGACGTCGCTGGTGTCCTCCGACAGCGACCAGGAGCGCCGCAGGTGCTCCCGGACCTGGCCCTCGGTGGCCACGACCACGACGATGTCCGCGGCCCGGGTGTAGAGCTTCACGTCGTCGAGGGCGACGACGTTCGTCGGGTCGGACGTGGCGACCTTGAGCTTGCTGCCCTCCTTGGAGAGCACGAGCACGTTGCTGCGCTCCGCGACGGCCCGGGGCAGCAGCCGGACGTGCTCGGGGACGATGACGACCCGCCCGAGGTCGACCAGCTCGAGCCCGAGCGCGTCGGCCAGCGCCTGCGCGACCTGCGCCTCCGTCGCGAGGCCCATGTCGATGACCACCGAGCCGAGTCGGGGGCGCGGCTGCCCCGGCAGCACGTCGCGCTGCTTGCCCAGCGCCTCGGCCAGCTGCTCCTGGCTGAGCAGGCCGGAGTCGACGAGCACCTCGCCGAGACGACGGCGAGGGGCTGAAGCGGCGGGTTGAGAGCTCACCTTGTCCTCTTCGGCCGATCCGGGAGGAAGTGAAGGGGGTTCACGCGCTGTCCGCCTCGCCGCCGAACGGCTCGGACAGCTTCTGCGGGAGGTCGGGCTTCTCCTTCTCGACCCTACGGCGCTTGCGCTCGGCGCGCTTCTCGCGCTCCTCGCGCTGCAGCCGTGCCTGCTGGTCGTAGACGCCCTCGCTCGTGCGGGCCACGACCTCCTCGGCCAGCTCGCGGAGCTGGTCGCGCAGGAAGTCGCGGGTGGCCGTCTCGCCGAGCGACAGCCGCAGGGCGGCGAGCTCGCGGGTGAGGTACTCCACGTCGGCCTGCAGCCGCTGGTTCTGGCCGCGGTCCTCCTCCATCGCGACGCGGTCCCGGTCGGCCTGGCGGTTCTGCGCGAGCAGGATCAGCGGGGCCGCGTACGACGCCTGCAGGGACAGGATGAGGGTCAGCAGCGTGAACTTGTTCGCGTAGCTGTCGAACTTGAACGACGGCGGGACCGCGACGTTCCAGAGGATCCAGAGGGCGCAGAACAGCGTGAGGTAGACGAGGAAGCGGCTGGTGCCGAGGAACCGGGCGATCCGCTCGGACAGCCGGCCGAAGGCCTCGGGGTCGTAGTGCGGCCGCGGGATCGCGGTGCGGGGCGCCACCGGCTGGTCCAGCCGCGCCCGCCGCGTGACGCGCTCAGCCATGGCGGCGCACCGGCCCCTCGCGCCAGTCCTCGGGCAGCACGTGGTCGAGGACGTCGTCGACGGTCACCGCCCCGAGCAGGTGCCCCTCGGTGTCCACGATCGGCACGGCCACCAGGTTGTACGTCGCGAGGTGCCGGGTGACGTCGTGCAGCGGGCACTCCGGGAGCAACGGGTCGATGTCGGTCTCCAGCGTCGTACCCAGCAGGGTCGACGGGGGCTCCCGGAGCAGCCGCTGGAAGTGGGCGGTCCCGAGGTAGCGGCCGGTGGGCGTCTCGAACGGCGGCCGCACGACGTAGACCTGGGCGGCCAGCGACGGGGCCAGGTCCACGTGCCGGATCCGGGCCAGGGCCTCGGCGACGGTGGCCCCCGGTCCGAGGATGACCGGCTCGCTGGTCATGAGACCGCCGGCGGTGTCCTCGCCGTAGCCGAGCAGCTGGCGGACCGGCGCCGCCTCGTCGGGCTCCATCAGCTCGAGCAGCCGCTCCGCGTCCGCGGGCTGCATCTCACCGAGCAGGTCGGCGGCGTCGTCCGGGGCCATCGCCTCGAGCACGTCCGCGGCGCGCTCGTCCGCGAGCCCGGACAGCAGCTCGACCTGCTCGTCCTCGGGCATCTCCTCGAGCACGTCGGCGAGCCGCTCGTCGTCGAGGGCGTTGGCGATCTCCCCACGGCGCTTGACCGACAGGTCGTGCAGCACGCCGGCGAGGTCCGCCGGGCGCAGCTTCTCCAGGACCGCGAGCAGGTTCGCGGCTCCCTGCTCGTGCTCCGGGACGCCGAGGCCGCTCACCTCGTCCCAGTCGAGCGTGAGCAGCTCGCTGCGGCGGCGGCCGCGCCCCCGGCGCACCGCGACCTTGGTGATGAGCCAGTCCGTGCGGGTCTGCTCCATGGCGACGTCCACGACCGTCGCCTCGGTGCCGTCGTCCTCCAGGGTGACGTGGCGGTCGAGCAGCTCGCTGAGCACGAGCGTCTCGCCCGGGCGCTGCTCGAAGCGTCGCAGGTTGATCGACCCGGTCGACAGGATGACGGCGTCGCTCTCGACCGAGGTCACCCGGCCCATGGGCACGAAGATCCGCCGCCGGCCCTGGATCTCGACAGCCATGCCGAGCACGCGCGGCGCTTCCTTGCCGGTGCGCAGGATCACGACGACGTCGCGCGCCCGGCCGACCTGGTCGCCGTTGGGATCGAAGACGGGCAGTCCGGCGAGCCGCGCGACGAAGACCCGACCGCCAGTGCTCACGCCAGAACGCTACCGCCGGGAGGGTCCCGGGCCCGGGTACGGCACGATGCCGGACATGCCATCCACCACCGTTCTCGACCGGTTCTCGCTCACCGGCAAGGTCGCGCTCGTGACCGGCGCCTCGTCCGGGCTGGGGGTCGCCATCGCCCAGTGCCTCGCCGAGGCGGGCGCCGACGTGGTCCTCGGCGCCCGCAGGCTCGACAGGCTGCAGGAGACGAAGCGCCTCGTCGAGGCCACCGGCCGCCGCGCGCTGGCCGTCCAGACCGACGTCGTCGACCCCGAGCAGTGCACCGCCATGGTCGCCGCCGCGGTGCAGGAGCTCGGCAAGGTCGACGTGCTCGTCAACAACGCCGGGGTGGGCACGGCCTACCCCGCCACCCGCGAGACCCCGGAGCAGTTCCGGAGCGTCATCGACCTCAACCTCAACGGGCAGTACTGGATGGCGCAGGCCTTCGGCCGGGCGGCCACCGGCGGCGGCTCGATCATCAACATCTCCAGCGTGCTCGGCCTGCGTCCCGGCGGCATCCCGCAGGCGGCCTACGCATCCTCCAAGGCCGGGCTGCTCGGGCTGACGCGCGACCTGGCCGCGCAGTGGACCGGCCGCAAGGGCATCCGGGTGAACGCCATCTGCCCCGGCTACTTCCCGAGCGAGATGACCGACGAGCTGGACCCCCGGGAGGGGGAGATGGTCCGGTCGCTCGCGCCCGCCGGACGCTACGGCGAGCCGTACGAGGTGGGGGACGCCTGCGTCTTCCTCGCCAGTGACGCGTCGTCGTACATCACCGGCGTCTCGCTGTGCGTCGACGGTGGGCTCGTGATGCCGTGACCCGGCTCCCCTTCGAGGTCGTCGACGTCTTCACCGACCGTCCGTTCGCGGGCAACCCGCTCGCGGTCGTGCTCGACGCGGACGACCTCCGGACCGATCAGCTCCAGGCGATCGCCCGCGAGTTCAACCTGAGCGAGACCGCCTTCCCGCTCCGCGCGCCCGAGGGGGCGACCTACGGCCTGCGGATCTTCACCCCGACGACCGAGCTGCCGTTCGCCGGCCACCCCTCGGTGGGGTCGGCGTGGCTGCTGCACCGGCTCGGCCGGATCGCCGCCGGCGCGAACGTGCAGGCCTGCGGCGCCGGCCTGCTGCCCGTCGAGGTGTCGGCGGACGGCGCGACCCTGACCGGCGGTGCGCCGGCGTTGAGCGACCCGCTCGACCCGGCGCCGCTGCTCGCCGCGGTCGGGCTCGCTGCCGACGACCTGGTCGACGCGCCCCGCCGCGCCGGCGTCGGCATCGACTGGGTCTTCCTCCCGGTGCGGCGGGAGGCCCTGGTGCGGGTGCAGGTCGACGCCGCCGCCGTCGCGGCCGTGCAGGGCACCGGGATCTCCGTCGTGAGCTGGGACGGTGACGTGGCGAGGAGCCGCGTCTTCCCCGGCGGGGTCGGCGTGCCCGAGGACCCCGCCACCGGCTCGGCCGCGCTGGCCCTCGGCGTGGTCCGCGCGGTCTCGCTGGACGACGGGGAGCACGGCTTCGTCGTCGAGCAGGGGTACGAGATGGGCCGGCCCTCGACGCTCACCTGCACGGTCACGGTCCGGGGCGGCCGCGCGGAGCGCACGACCGTCGCAGGGCGCGTCGTCGCGGTGTCACGGGGCGAGATCGCGGTGCCGTGACCGTCGACGAGCAGGGCCACACCGGCGTCGTCCGGCCACCGACCCGAGACCTCGGGCTGATGGCGGTGGCGCTGCTCGCCGTGTCCACGTCGGGACCTCTCATCGCCGCGACCGCCGCACCTGCGCTCGCCATCGCCTTCTGGCGCAACGCGATGGGTGGGGCGGTGCTGCTGCCGATCGCGATCGCCCGCAACCGCGCCGAGCTGCGCGGCCTGTCGTCGCGGGAGCGCCGGCTCGCTCTGCTCGCGGGTCTGCTGCTGGCCCTGCACTTCGCGACCTGGATCCCGGCGATCAGCTACACGTCGGTGGCCAGCGCCACGGCGCTCGTCGCGACGCAGCCGGTCTGGTCGGCGCTGCTCGGCAGGATCCGCGGCGACCAGGTGAGCGCGCAGGTCTGGCTGGGGATCGCCGTCGCGCTCTGCGGCGCGGTCCTGCTCACCGGCGCGGATCTGCAGGTGTCGGGCAAGGCGCTGCTGGGCGACGGGCTCGCCGTGCTCGGTGGGGTGTTCGCCGCGGCCTACATGACAGCCGGCAGCCAGGTGCGCCGATCGGTCTCGACGACGACGTACACCGCCGTCTGCTACTCCACGACGGCGCTGCTGCTGCTCGTGACCTGCCTGGTCGGGCGCCAGCAGCTCGCCGGCTACGAGGGCCGGGACTGGCTCAAGCTGGTCGCACTGACCGGTGGTGCGCAGCTGCTCGGGCACTCGGTGTTCAACGTGGTGCTCCGGACGACCAGCCCGACGGTCGTCAGCCTGTCCATCCTCTTCGAGATCCCCGGTGCAGCGGTGATCGCCGCGATCTTCGTGAAGGGCCAGCACGTCCCGTGGCTGGCCGTCCCGTCCGCTGCGCTGCTCGTCACCGGACTGGCCATCGTCATCCGGGCCAGCACCCGCCCCAGTCTTCCCGTCGAGTAGGAGCTCCCCTTGCGTGCCAGGCGTTCTGTCCTCGCTGTCCCCGGCAGCGACCCGTACAAGCTGGAGAAGGCGAAGGGCTTCACGAGCGACGCCGTCCTCCTCGACCTCGAGGACGCCGTCGCCCCCGCCGAGAAGGCACGTGCCCGCGGGCACGTCGTGGCCGCGCTCGCCTCCGGCGGGTGGGGCGACCGGACCATGACCGTGCGGGTCAACGACCTGTCCACCCGGCACACCTACCGCGACGTCATCGAGGTCGTGGAGGGTGCCGGCCGGCACCTCGACGCGATCGTCCTGCCGAAGGTGGAGGGCCGCGAGCACGTCGGGTGGCTCGACCTGCTGCTCACGCAGATCGAGCGGACGATGGGGTACGACGTCGGCAGGATCGGCATCGAACCGCAGGTCGAGTCCGGAGCGGGGCTGCTGCGCGCGGCCGAGATCGCCGGCGCCAGCCCACGCGTGCGGTCGCTCGTCTTCGGGCCCGGCGACTTCGCGGCGGACCTCGGGATGTCGTCGCCCTTCGTCGGGGCCGAGCCCTTCCCCGGGGCGTTCGACACGGCCCTGCTGGGGATCCGTGCTGCCGCCACCGCGGCCGGGGTGCTCGCGATCGACGGGCCGTGGCAGCGGGTCGCCGACCTCGACGGCTTCCGGGCCCGGGCCGGCCGCAGCGCCGCCCTCGGCTTCGACGGGACCTGGGTGCTGCACCCCTCGCAGGTCGACGTGGCGCACGAGGCCTTCACCCCGACGCGAGAGGCCTTCGACCGGGCCCGGGAGGTCGTCGCGGCGGTCGAGGAGGGCCGCGGGGTGGCGATGCTCGGCGACGTGATGGTCGACGAGGCGAGCCGGAAGCTCGCCGCCCGCACCGTGGCCCGCGGACTGGCGGCCGGGATGGGTGATGAGACTCACGCCGATCCCGGTGCTACTGGTCAGTAACCGATGGAAGACTCGTCCGAAACACTGACGAGGGAGCACCTGCGATGGGACGCCTTGCCGGCACCGAGGGCCTGACCGAGATCCAGACCGAGATCCTGTCGGCGGTCCGCACCTTCGTGGACAAGGAGATCATCCCCTACGCCACGGAGCTCGAGCACAAGGACGAGTTCCCCGAGGCGATCGTCGAGGGCATGAAGGAGATGGGGCTGTTCGGCCTCATGATCCCGGAGGAGTACGGCGGCCTCGGTGAGTCGCTGCTCACCTACGCCCTCGTCGTCGAGGAGATCGCCCGCGGCTGGATGAGCGTCTCCGGCGTCATCAACACCCACTTCATCGTGGCCTACATGCTCAAGCAGCACGGCACCCAGGAGCAGAAGGACCGGCTGCTGCCCAAGATGGCGACCGGCGAGGTCCGCGGGGCCTTCTCGATGAGCGAGCCGCACTGCGGGTCCGACGTCGCCGCCATCCGCTCCAAGGGCGTCCAGGACGGGGACGAGTGGGTGCTGGACGGCCAGAAGATGTGGCTGACCAACGGCGCTCGCGCCGGCGTCGTCGCGACCCTCGTCCGCACCGACGAGGGCGGGGACTCCGTCTACAAGAACATGACGACGTTCCTGCTGGAGAAGGAGCCCGGCTTCGGGCAGACGGCTCCGGGCGTCACCATCCCCGGCAAGATCGACAAGATGGGCTACAAGGGCGTCGAGACCACCGAGATGGTGCTCGAGGGCGCCCGGGTCCCCGCGTCGGCGATCCTCGGTGGCGAGGCCGGCAGGGGCAAGGGCTTCTACCAGATGATGGACGGCGTCGAGGTCGGCCGCGTCAACGTCGCCGCCCGTGCCTGCGGCATCGCGATCCGGGCCTTCGAGCTCGCGATCGGGTACGCCCAGCAGCGCCACACCTTCGGCAAGCCGCTCACCGGCCACCAGGCCATCCAGTTCAAGCTCGCCGAGATGGCGACCAAGGTCGAGGCCGCGCACGCCCTCATGGTCAACGCCGCGCGGCTCAAGGACGCCGGCAAGCGCAACGACGTCGAGGCCGGCATGGCGAAGCTGCTCGCGTCGGAGTACTGCGCCGAGGTCACCCAGGAGGCCTTCCGCATCCACGGCGGCTACGGCTACGCCAAGGAGTACGAGATCGAGCGGCTGATGCGCGAGGCGCCGTTCCTGCTCATCGGCGAGGGCACGTCCGAGATCCAGAAGACCATCATCAGCCGCGGCCTGCTCAAGGACTACGCCCTCAAGTCCTGACCGGGGCAGCAGCGGTGACGCAACGCGGCAGGAACACCCTGGTCGGCGTCGAAGAGCGCGGGTGACGCCCCCGGAGGTCCCCCCATGCGCCTGTCCCGCGCTCTCGTCGCCCTGGCTGCCGCAGCCGCCGTCCTGCCGTTCGTGCCCAGCTCGTCGGCCACGGCGAACCCCGTCAGCCTGACGGTCGCGTCCAGCCGCCCCGACCTGATCAGCGGCGGCGACGCCCTGGTCGAGGTGCACGGCGTCAGCTCCGCGCGCGGGCTCGTGCTGCAGACGATGGGGGTCGACGCGCCCGCCGACGTGCACGTGCGGTGGGGGGTCGACCACGGCCGCGTCCTCGGGCTGGCGAGCGGCATCCGCGGCTACCTGCTGCTGACGACACCGCGGGGGAAGGTCCGGCTCGCGGTGCAGGACCACCCGATCGGCGGACCGGTGTTCGCCGGGCCGCAGATCCAGCCGTGGACGTGCGCTGCGGGCACCCACGGGCCGCAGTGCAACGCCGCGCCCGTCTACACCTACAAGTACCTGCCGGCCGGCGTCGATGCGACACCCGGCCAGGCCGTGGGCAACCAGTCGCCGCTGCAGGACTACGACCCGGCCAGCCCGCCGCCCGCGCCGCTCGTCGCGACGACCACGACGCAGACCGGCGCGACGGTGCCGTTCATCGTGCGCACCGAGACCGGCTACATGGACCGCGACCAGTACTCGATCTCCGCGCTGTTCCAGCCCGGCAAGCGGTGGGACGGGACGACGCCGCAGCCCCAGTTCAACCACAAGCTCGTCCTCACCCACGGCGCGTCCTGCGACACCGAGTACAAGACGGCCACGGCGCCGGACACCCTCAACGTCGCCGCCCTCGGAGCCGGGTTCGTGGTCGCGAGCCACGCGCTGGACAACGCGGGCCACGACTGCAACCTGGCGGTGCAGGCCGAGGCGCTGTACATGACCAAGGAGCGGGTCATCGAGCAGTACGGCACGCTGCGGTACACGATCGGTTCCGGTTGCTCGGGTGGCTCGCTCGTGCAGCAGCAGGTGGCCAACGCCTACCCGGGCATGTACCAGGGCATCTCGCCGCAGTGCTCGTTCACCGACGCCTGGAGCAGCGCGCAGCAGTACGTCGACTACGTCATGCTGCTCGCGTACTTCAAGGACCCCTCGCGCTGGACGCCCGGCACGACCTGGGATCCCGTCGCGATCAGCCAGGTCCTCGGGCACCCGAACGTCGCGAACCCGCTGACCTTCACGACCGCCATCCCCAACAGCTCCGACCCGTCGCGGTCCTGCCCCGGCGTGCCCGCCGACAAGGTCTACGACCCCGCGAAGAACCCCAAGGGCGTCAAGTGCACCTTGCAGGACTACGCCGTGAACATGTTCGGCAAGCGCCCTGACGGCTTCGCCAACCGCGGCCTCGGCAACGTCGGCATCCAGTACGGCCTCGCGGGGCTGCGGAACGGGCTCATCAGCCCCGCGCAGTTCGCCGACCTCAACGCCCACCTCGGCGGCATCGACATCCAGGGCAACATCTCGAGCACGCGGCTGGCCGGCGACCCGGCCGGGCTGCGGCGGGTCTACTCCACCGGTGCTGTCGACAGCGCCAACAACCTCGACAAGGTGGCCATCATCGACCTGCGAGGTCCCGACCCGGGCGCGTTCCACGACGTCTACCGCACCTACTCGCTGCGGGCGCGGCTGCTGCGCAACTTCGGCACCGCGGCCAACCAGGTGCTGTGGCGCGGGCAGGTCCCGCTGCTCGGCGACGGCAACTACGTCGACCAGGCGATCTTCGCCCTCGACACCTGGCTGGACCGCGTCGACCGCGACACGAGCAGCCGCCCGCTCGCGAAGAAGATCATCGCGGACAAGCCGAGCGACATCGGCGAGCGCTGCACCGACGGCGCCGGTCAGTCGCTGCCGGGCGAGGTCTGCGACGAGACCGTCGCCGCCTACGCCTCGCCGCGCATCGCCGCCGGCGGTCCGCTGACCGACGACGTGATGCAGTGCCAGCTCAAGCCGCTGCGACGCGACGACTACAACGTCACCTTCACGGCCTCGGAGTGGGCGTCGCTCCGGAAGGCGTACCCGCACGGTGTCTGCGACTACTCGAAGCCGGGCGTCGCGCAGCGTGGTGCGACCGGCTGGCTGACCTACCAGGACAGCAACGGCGGGGTCGTCTACGGCGGCCGTCCGATGGGCCCGGTCCCGACCAGCACCGTCGCCGCGAGGTGACCTAGGTTGGGCGGGTGCCGTCCGAGGAGCTGCTGACCCTCGTCGAGCGCCACCTGGTCAGGCAGCTCGGTCACGACAGCGGCCGGGCGTCGGTCAGCTTCCTGGGTGCCGACGCCATCGAGGTGCTCCGGTTCGGACCCGACCACGACGCGCTGGTGCGCTACGCCACGGTCGGCATGTCGCGCCACCCGATGAGCGGCGGCTCCGAGCTCACGACCGAAGGTCCGCGGGCGGAGCTGGTGCTGTCGGTCCGGGGCACCCACGACACGGTGCTCCGGCGGCTCGCTGCGCTCGCTGCCAGCCCGGCGATGGAGGGTCTCGTCATCACCCCAGGCGCGGGCCTCGACATCGGCGAGCCGCTGTGGGACGGGAGCCGCTTCACCGCAGTGCTCGTCGGCGAACCCGGCGGCCTGGTCCCCGACCTCGACGAGGTGCAGTTCTACCCGCTCCTGCCCATGACCCCGAACGAGGCGGCCTGGAAGCGGGTGCACGGTGCCGCGGCGCTCGAGGAGCGCTGGCTGGCCCAGGGCTGCGACCTGCGCGATCCTTCCCGCGCCGAGGCGGCGCTCGGGTGACCAGCTTCCTCGACCGGATGCGGCTGCAGGCAGAGCAGTGCCGGCTGATGGGCAGCCCGCTCACCGGCGCGCTGCTCGAGGGCGCGGCGACCGACCTCGAGCGCGGCGGGGTGGTGGCCGAGGTCGTGCAGGCCTACCTCGACCTGCCGAGGGGAGAGGTCCCGTCGCTGCGGTTCGCCGGCGCGATGCACCGGCTCGTGCTGCAGCGCCGGGCCCCCGAGCTGGCACTGCACTACCCGAGCGTCGGCGGCACCGCCCCCGTCGAGCAGCTCTGGCCGGCCGCTGAGCGGACCTGTCGACAGCACGTCGCGGAGCTGCAGCGGCTGATGGCGCGCACCGTGCAGACCAACGAGGTCGGGCGCTCCGCCGTGCTGTTCGGCGCACTGGGGATGATCGGCGGCCCGGTGCGCCTGCTGGAGGTGGGCGCCTCGGCCGGCCTGAACCTGCGATGCGACCACTTCGCCTACCAGTCAGGCGATCTCGTCGTCGGCGACGCGGCGAGTCCCGTCGTGATCCCTGACGCGTGGGAGACCCCGCCGCCCGCCCGGCGCGAGTTCCGCGTCGTCGAGCGGCACGGCTGCGACCCCAACCCGCTCGACCCGACGACCACCGACGGCCGGTTGACGCTGACGTCGTACGTCTGGGCCGACCAGGTCGCCCGCCTCGAGCGGCTCCGCGGTGCCCTGGACGTCGCCTCGCGGGTGCCCGCCAGGGTCGAGCGGGCCGGTGCGCTGGAGTTCCTCACCCGCGAGCTGGCCGCGGCGCGCGACGACGTCACGACGGTCGTGTGGCACAGCGTGGTCTGGCAGTACATCGACCCTGCCGAGCGTGACGCCGTCGAGCAGCTCCTCGCTGCCACCCCGCACCCGGTCGTCCGGCTCGGCCTCGAGCCGGAGGCGGTGGGGGACGACTACGCCTTCCGCCTGCAGGCGACGACCTACCCGTCCGGTCGACGGGTCCACCTCGCCGACGCCCTGGGTCACGGCCCGCCCGTTCGGTGGACCGGTGCGACGATGGGGCCGTGACGACCCTCGTGTACGACGGCGACTGCGGCTTCTGCACGACCTGCGTCCGCGCGATGGAGCGGCTCCGCCTGCACGCCGACACCGTCGTCGCCTGGCAGCACGCCGATCTCGACGGGCTGGGCCTGACCCCGGAGCAGTGCACCGCCAAGCTGCAGTGGGTCGGCGACTCCGGGGAGCACCGCAGCGGGCACGAGGCGGTCGCGGAGCTGCTGGCCGCCAACGGGGCGTGGCGGCCGGTCGGCCGGCTGCTGCGCGCGCCGGGGATCTCCTGGGCCGCCTCCCGGGCGTACGACTGGGTGGCCGCCCACCGGATGTCGCTGCCCGGGGGCACCCCGGCCTGTGCCCTCCCGCCCGCATCTCCGCGCTGATCCACCGTCCGGCGATCTTCGCCGTGTTGCGGTCACCGCCTCAGGGTCTTCAGCAAGGCGACGAAGATCGTCACGAGGAAGCACCCGGGGGCGTCGTGACGGCGGTCACGCTGCGACACTGAAGGGCAACGGATCACCAGGAGGCATGTCGTGCAGTTCGGCCGCAGCTACGAGGAGTTCGAGGTCGGCGCGACCTACAAGCACTGGCCAGGGAAGACGGTCACCGAGTACGACGACCACCTGTTCTGCCTGCTGACCATGAACCACCACCCCCTGCACATGGACGCGAACTACGCCACCACGACGCCGCAGGGCAAGAACGTCGTGGTGGGCAACTACATCTACTCGCTGCTGCTGGGCATGTCGGTGCCCGACATCAGCGGCAAGGCGATCGCCAACCTCGAGGTGGAGTCGCTCAAGCACGTCTTCCCGACGTTCCACGGCGACACGATCTACGGCGAGACCACGGTGCTCGACAAGACGGAGAGCAAGAGCAAGGACGACCGGGGCATCGTCTACGTCGAGACCAAGGGCTACAACCAGGACGGCGTGCTGGTGTGCGTGTTCCGCCGCAAGGTCATGGTGCCGAAGCAGAGCTACCTCGACGCGCGTGGTGGCGAGCAGCCCGGACGGCCGGTCCTGCAGGAGGGGTGACACCTTCGGGGTCTTGACCGGGAGCCCTTGGGAGCGGACCGTCAGGGCATGAGCGTCGCTCCGCGCTGCCCACGGTGCTCCGGCGCTCTGCGCGCCCCGGGGCTGATGTCCAGCGACTGGACCTGCGCGGACCACGGCCGGGTCTCCCCGTGGTACGTCGGGTCGATCGAGCTGATCCCCAAGGTGGTCGCCACGGCGCGGGTGCCGCTGTGGTCGCCGCAGCTGCTCATCAACGGCTGGACCGTCGGCGGGCTCGGCTGGTGCGGGGACGAGCGCACCGGCGCGACCGCGACGGTGCTGGCGTGCTCGGGTCCGTCCCCGCTGGGCGGGCCGGCGGACATGCTGCTGATCAGCGAGGAGCCCGGTGTCGGGCTCGGTGCGGCCCTCGCCGGCATCCCGGGCGTGGACCCCGGTGCCTGCGCCGAGGGTGCCCCCGACGCCAAGATCCTCGCGGCCAACCACCCCACGGCGCTGTGGCGGTCGGACTCCGCCGACGACCGGGTCGCCTTCGTCGGTGAGGCGGGCGGCGTGTGGCTGTGGGCGGTCCTGTGGCCCCCGGCTGCCGAGCTGGTGCTGCTGGAGCACGTCGAGCTGCACGACCTGCGCCGTGACCCGCTGGTGCTGGCGGCCGGTGCCCCGTCGCCGCGGTTGCGCTGAGACGCTGCCGTGACCCTGCCTGGCTAGCCTGGGCCGTGTGCCCGGCATCGACCTCCACACCCACTCCACCGCCTCGGACGGCACGACGCCGCCCGAGGTCCTGGTGCGGGCCGCGGCGGATGCCGGTCTCGACGTCGTCGCCCTGACCGACCACGACACCACGGAGGGCTGGGCGGCCGCCGCGGCCGCGCTCCCGCCCGGCCTGCGGCTGGTGCGGGGTGCCGAGATCTCCTGCCACCGCAACGGCATCTCGCTGCACCTGCTCGGCTACCTCTTCGACCCGCAGGACCCGGCCCTGTCCCGCCAGCTGGAGGTGCTGCGCGAGAGCCGGGTCACCCGCGCGGAGCGCATGGTCGAGCTGCTCGTCCGGGACGGGCACCCGGTCTCGTGGGAGCAGGTCCGGGGGCTGGCCGACGGCACCGTCGGCCGCCCGCACGTGGCCCAGGCCCTGCTCGAGACGGGCATGGTCGCGCGCATCGAGGACGCCTTCACACCCGACTGGATCGGCACCCGCGGTCGCTACTGGGCCGGCAAGCACGAGCTCGACGTGCTCGACGCGATGCGCCTGGTGCACGCCGCCGGGGGCGTCACGGTCTTCGCGCACCCCGGAGCGGACGCGCGTGGCCGCACGGTCGGCGACGAGGTGATCGAGGAGATGGCAGCCGCGGGACTGGCCGGCCTCGAGGTGGACCACGTCGACCACACCCCCGAGACCCGGGAGCGCCTGCGGCGCAAGGCCGCTGAGCTCGGGCTGCTGGTCACCGGGTCGAGCGACTTCCACGGTGCCAACAAGCAGATCGGGCTCGGCGCGCACGCCACTGCCCCGGAGGTCCTCGAGGAGATCGCGGCACGGGCGACGGGGGTCGAGGTGCTGTGAAGGACCTGATCGACCTGACCGTCTTCGGCACCGTGCTGGTGACCCTGACCGTCATCATGGACCCCGTCGGCAACGTGCCGCTCTTCCTGTCCCTCACCGCGGGGCGCAGCAACAGCACACGACGCCGGCTGGCCGCGCAGGCCGTGCTCGTCTCGCTCGGCGTCATCTCGGTGTTCGCCGTCCTCGGGCAGCAGATCCTGGACTACCTGGGCATCACGATCCCGGCGCTGCAGGGCGCCGGCGGGCTGCTGCTGCTCATCGTCGCGCTGGAGCTGCTGACGGGCCGGCAGGACGACCCGAGCGAGATCGACGACGTCAGCGTCGCCCTCGTCCCCCTCGGCACCCCGCTGCTCGCCGGACCGGGCACCATCGTGGCGACCATCGTGTTCGTCCAGCAGCACCACAGCACCAGCGGCCGGGTCGCGATCGGCGCCGGGATCGTCGCGGTCCACCTGCTCGTGTTCCTGTCGCTGTTCTTCAGCGTCTGGATCACGCGCCTCATCCGCGAGTCGGGCATCGTGCTGCTCACCCGGATCTCAGGGGTGCTGCTCTCGGCGATCGCGGTGCAGCTGCTCGCCAACAGCGTGATGGGCTTCATCGACGCGGCCTCGTCCACAGCCTGACGAGCGGCCGCCGGCGCGATCCGGCAGCATCGGCTCGGTGCTCTTCGCCTGCACCCCGTCGCGCCTGACGACCTGGCTCGACTGCCCCCGGCGGTACCGCTTCACCTACGTCGACCGCCCGGCGCCGCCGAAGGGCCCTGGCTGGGCGCACAACAGCGTCGGCTCGGCCGCGCACCTGGCCCTCGCCCGGTGGTGGGACCTCCCGCTGCCGGAGCGGACTCCCGCCGGAGCGCGTGCCCTGCTCGAGCGGGCCTGGGCTCCCGTCGGCTTCGCCGACGACCAGCAGGCCGAGCGCTGGCGCGGCTGGACCGGCGACATGGTCGAGCGGTACGCCGCGACGCTGGACCCGGCGCAGCACCCGCGCGGCATCGAGCGCACCGTCGCCTTCCCGACGAGGAACCTCGCCGTCAGCGGCCGCGTCGACCGCGTGGACGAGCGCGGCGCCGAGCTGGTCGTCGTCGACTACAAGACCGGCCGGTCGGTCCTCACCGAGGACGACGCCCGTGGCTCGCTGGCCCTCGCGTTGTACGCCCTGGGTGCGCGCCGGACCTTCCGCGCACCCTGCTCGACGGTCGAGCTGCACCACCTCCCGAGTGGCGAGGTGCACCGGTGGCAGCACACCGACGACGGGCTGCAGCGCCACCTCCGCCGGGCCGAGAGCATCGCCCGCGACATCGCGTCCGCGACCGACTTCCCCGAGCGACCGTCCTCGCTCTGCGGCTGGTGCGACTTCGTGCGGGCCTGTCCTGCGGGGCTGACCGCGGCCGGCGGCCCGCAGCCGCCGTGGGCAGGACTGGCCGCCGAGCTGGCACCGCTCGACGACGAGGCCGCCTGAGCGGCATCAGCCGGCGAGCCGCTCCTGGGCTGCCCGGTAGTGCGGACCGTGCCGGAGGTGCTCGGGGAGCGCGAGCAGGCTGGTGCGCAGGGCGATGCCAGCGGCGGTGGCGCCGACGTCCGTGGTGGGCAGCCCCGGCAGCCGGTACATCCGACGGGCCCACCTCGGCAGCATCGCGACGCTCAGGCCGGCGAGCCCGAACCAGGCGGGCTTCAGCGCCGTCATCCGGCCGGACAGCGGCGGTGACAGCACGAAGCGGGCGGCGTCCCGCGCTGCCGGCGTGACCCGCAGCTCGGGCCGCATCGAGCGGAAGTACTCCGCCATCGCCGCCCGGGAGGTCGGTGCCGTCTCCAGCCCGACCAGCCGGGCGTTGGCCACCTGCTCGAGGTAGTACCTGTCCTGCTCCTCCGGAGTGAGCCGCAGCCCGCAGCGCGACCCGGTCGTGAGGAAAGACTCCACCTCGGTGCAGTGCACCCACAGCAGCAGGTGCGGGTCGTCGAGGCCGAGCCTGCGGTGGATGCCACGCACCCTGGCGCCGGCGCGCTCCGCCTCCGCGGTCGTCCCGAACGTGGTGACGCCGACGTACTCAGCGGTCCGGTGCAGGCGTCCCCACGGGTCGTCGCGGAAGCCGGAGCTGCCGGCGACACCTGCCATCGCCTCGGGCTGCAGCGCCTGCAGCAGCAGGGCCCGCGGGCCGGCGAGGGCCATGACCGGGTCGCTGTGGACGCGCCACGTCACCGAGTCCGGTCCGTAGAGCCCCTGGTCCATCGTCACACCCCCAGCATGACCCACTTCCCTGATCCCACGTGCACGTCCGCGTCCAGGCGGTGTCTCACCCGAGCGTGGCTGGCCTCCGGTCCGGCCCCTCGGGTGCACGCAGGTTCAGGGAAGTCGGGTGAGGAACGCGAGCAGGGCCGCCAGGGTGGCCTCCGGCTGCTCGACCGCCGGCGAGTGCCACGCGCCGGTGATGACGACGGCCTCGCACCCGAGCCGGGTGGCCATCTCGGCCTGCTGGGCCGGCGTCCACGCGTCGTCCTTCTCGCCGTAGAGCACGAGGCACCTGACCCCCGTGTCCCGCAGCTCGTCGACCCGGTCGGGCTCGGTCGTCAGGGCCGTCGCGGTGCCGAGCAGCCCCGCGGGCGTGTTGCCGAGCATCCGGGCGCGCAGGAAGTAGCTGACCTCGGCGGTCACCGCGGGCTTCTCCGGGTGCGGAGGCAGCTGCTGCGAGGCCTCCCAGAGCGCTTCGACGCCGCCCTGCAGCAGGATCTCCCTGAGGAAGGGCAGGATGTCTGCCCGCGCGCCCGTCAGGCCGGCGGGGCCCGAGTCCATGAGCACGAAGGAGCGGAACGCCGACGGCTCCTGCAGGACCGCGGCGCGACCGACCAGGCCACCGAAGCTGTGTCCCACGAGGTGCACGGGCCCGTCGCCCAGCGCCTTCACCAGCTGCACCAGGTCGCCGCCGAGGACCTCGACGGTGTAGGCGGCCTCGTCGTCCGGGCCCTCGGACTCGTGCTGCCCGCGCTGGTCCACCGCCACGACCCGGAAGCCCGCCTCGGCGACCGGCTTCACCAGCAGCCGGAAGTCCTCCTTGCTGCCGGTGAACCCGGGCACCATGACCACCGTGCCGCGGGTGGGGGTGCCGGCGTCGAGCACGGCGAGGGGCCCGCCGGGGATGTCGACGGTGGTGCGCACCACACCCTCGGGCAGGGGGCTGTTGTCGACCGCGCTCATGCACCCAGCCTATGCAGGGTGACCGCACCACTGGGCAGGTCCAGCACCATGTACGTCCGGTCCGGCTGCCGACGGCGGTCCGTCGGGGATCCAGGGTTGAGCAGCCGCAGGCCGCGGGGGGTCACGGTGTCCCACGGGACGTGCGAGTGGCCGAAGACGAGCACGTCGTCGTCGTACTGCGCGTCCATCCGCGCCTCGCGGCCGCGCGCGTCTCCGGTCTCGTGCACGACGGCCAGCCGGACCCCGGCGACCGTGCGGCGCGCCACCTCGGGAAGCCGGCCGCGCAGGTCCGGCCCGTCGTTGTTGCCCCAGCAGCCGAGCACGTCGGCTCGCGCCTGGAGCCGGTCGAGCAGGTCGGTCGTGACCCAGTCCCCGGCGTGGACGACGAGGTCGGCGCGGTCCACCGCACTCCACACCTCGGCAGGCAGGTCTCGCGCCCGACGCGGCACGTGGGTGTCCGCGAGCAGCAGCACCTGCACGCGGTCAGCCTGTCAGAGCCGGCTCATGACCTCGGAGACGGGGGTGCCGGGGAGCACCATGTCGGTGAGTCCGTCGATCCGGCCGCACTCGACGCACCGGACACCGAGGACCACCCACTCGACGTGGTTGCCGTCCGGCATCGACAGGCCGGCGGCGAGCTCGGCGATGGACTGCCGGCAGGTCCCGCACGACCACATGTGCGGGTAGTCCCAACGGCTCTCGGAGTCGAGCAGCCACACGTTGGACGCGCACTGCAGGCAGCGCCGCCGGGCCACGCCCTTGGCGGCGTCGGCCTCGACGTAGGTCCAGGTGGGGCGCTCGTCGCCGTGGTTGCCGCAGGCCAGCAGGACGGTCTCGTGAACCGGGGGAGAGCCCTCGAGCTTCGTGAGGAACGCCCGGAGGTCTTCCGTGTCCTCGCCCGTGCTCACTCCACCCACCAGCCGCAGCACCATGATCTCTGCTTCGGCGCGCGCGACCCTCGCCCTTGAGCCCTCAGCTCTCGGAGCCGGCTGCGGCAGCGCCGCCGCCACCACGGCCCCGGCCACCACGGCGCCGCCGGCGCTTGGCGCCGTCGTCACCACCGGCCGCGGCGCTGTCGCCGCCGTCGCTGAACGCGGGAGCGGCAGACACCGCAGCGCCACCGCCACGGGTGCGCTGCCGGGCGGCGCCGGTCCGCTTCGGGAGGGACGGCGCGTCCGGAGCCGGTGCCGTGCCGCTCGCGCCGGTCGGGCGGCGGGTGGGCTGCGCCTTGCGCGGCCGGCGACCGGTCTCGCCGACGTCCTCGATCTCCTCGGCGTCCAGGCCCGCGCGGGTGCGGGCGGCGCGCGGCAGCCGGCCCGTGGTGCCGACGGGGATGTGCAGGTCCTCGTACAGGTGCTTGGAGCTCGAGTAGGTCTCGACCGGCTCGGGGAACGGCAGGTCGAGGTCCTTGTTGATCAGGCCCCACTTCGGCATGTCGTCCCAGTCGACGAACGTGATGGCGACGCCCTTGGCGCCCGCGCGGCCGGTGCGGCCGATGCGGTGCAGGAAGGTGCGCTCCTCGTCCGGGCACTGGTAGTTGATGACGTGCGTGACGTCCTGGACGTCGATGCCGCGGGCCGCGACGTCGGTCGCGATGAGCACGTCGATCTTGCCGCTGCGGAAGGCCCGGAGCGCCTGCTCGCGTGCGCCCTGGCCGAGGTCGCCGTGCACGGCCGCTGCCGCGAACCCGCGGTCGCACATGTCCTCGGCGACCTTGTCGCAGGTGCGCTTGGTGCGGCAGAAGACCATCGTGAGCCCGCGGCCCTCGGCCTGCAGGATCCGGGCCAGGACCTCGCCCTTGTCCATGGCGTGGCAGCGGTAGACGAAGATCTCGGTGTCCGGCACGGTCCGCCCCTCGTCGACCTCCTCCGCGCGGATGTGCGTCGGCTGCCGCATGAAGCGGCGGGCCAGCGCCACGACCGGCGACGGCATGGTCGCGCTGAACAGCATGGTCTGCCGCTCGTCGGGGGTGAGGTCGAGGATGCGCTCCACGTCGGGCAGGAAGCCGAGGTCGAGCATCTCGTCGGCCTCGTCGAGGACGAGCATCTCGACCTGGCCGAGGTTGAGGTGGCCCTGGCGGGCGAGGTCGAGCAGCCGGCCGGGCGTGCCGACGACGATCTCGACGCCGCGCTTGAGCGACTCGACCTGCGGCTCGAAGGCGCGGCCGCCGTAGATGCTCTGCACCCGGATGCCACGCGTCTTGCCGGCGATCTCGAGGTCGCTCGCGACCTGCACGCACAGCTCGCGGGTGGGGACGACGACCAGGCCCTGCGGTACGCCGTTGCTCCCCTCCTCCTTCGACTTGACGTTCTGCAGCATCGGGACGCCGAAGCCGAGCGTCTTGCCGGTGCCGGTGCGGGCCTGCCCGATGAGGTCGTGCTTGCCCATGGCGATCTGCAGGGTCATCGTCTGGATCGGGAAGGGCTGCGTGATGCCGACGGCGGCGAGCGCCTCGACGGTCTCAGGTCGCGCGCCGAGCGCGGCGAACCCGTTGGGTTCTGTCATGGTGTTTTCCTCTACCTGTGGCGTGCCGACCGCCGGTCGTGATGCGCAGCTCCGGCAGGGCGCGCGTCTCAGGTGAGGGTCAACACTCGTGTCTTCGCGGGTCAGCCTACCTTTTGGGGCATGGATGCCGCCGTGGTCGACCTGCTGGGCGTGCTGGCGTACGGCGAGCTGATCGCCTTCGAACGGCTCGCGACCGACGCGCAGCTCGCGCCGACGCTCGCCGACAAGGTGGCCCTCGGCACCATGGCGAACGCCGAGTTCCACCACTTCGAGAAGCTCAGCCGGCACCTCGCCGACCGTGGCGTCGACCCTGCGGAGGCGATGGCGCCGTTCGTCGAGCCGCTCGACAGCTTCCACGACTCGACGGAGCCCGCCGACTGGTACGAGGGCCTCATCAAGGCCTACGTCGGCGACGGCATGGCCACCGACTTCTACCGCGAGGTCGCGACCTACGTGAAGGACGACGAGACGCGGGCCCTCATCCAGGACGTGCTGGCCGACACCGGGCAGGCGTCGTTCGCCGTGGCCAAGGTGAAGGAGATCATCGCCGAGGAGCCCTCCGTGGCCGGCCGGCTGGCGTTGTGGGCGCGGCGGCTCGTCGGCGAGGCGCTCATCCAGGCGCAGCAGGTGGCCGTGGAGCGCGACGCCCTGCTCGAGCTGCTCGTGGGGTCAGGGGACCTCGCGGGCATCAGCCGGCTGCTCAAGTCGATCACCGACAAGCACACCGAGCGGATGGCGTTGCTGGGCCTCGACGCGTGAGTCAGATGGCGGCGAAGCCGACGCGCCGGGTCTCGGCCTCGGCGATCTCCACGTAGGCGAGCTTGTCGGCGGGCACGAGCACGCGCCGGCCCTTCTCGTCCTCCAGCGTCAGCACGCCGAGGTCGGCCTTGAGCGCGTCCGACACGGCCTTCGTCACCTCGTCGGGGGACTGGTTGCTCTCCAGGACCAGCTCGCGCGGCGCGAACTGCACGCCGATCTTGACCTCCACCGCAGAGCCTCCTCGTGTGTCGTTGCTGCGAGGCTAACCGAGCCGCCGACGGGCGGGCGAGCTGTCAGCCCTGGGCAGAACGGCCTACGGGTGCAGGGGGGCGCCGGAGATGCCGCGCCACGCGAGGTTGACGAGCAGCTCGACGGCGCGGCGCTTCTCGAGCCGGTCCTCCGACGACAGCCACCAGCGCGCGCCGACCTCGGCCATCCCCGTGAGGCCCACCGAGAGCAGCCGGGCCTCCTCCTGCGGGAAGCCGGTGTCGTGGGCGATGACCTCGGTGATCGCCTCGACGCAGTCGGCCGTCATCCGCTCGACGCGCTCGCGCACCGACGGGTCGTTGCGCAGGTCGCTCTCGAAGACGAGGCGGAAGCCCTCGCCGTCCTTGTCGACGAAGTCGAAGTAGGCCTCGATCGAGGCGGCGACGCGCTTCTGGTTGTCGGTCGTGGAGTCCAGGGCCACCCGCACCCGCTGGGTGAGTGCCGCGGCGTGCTCCTCGAGCAGGGCGAGGTACAGCTCGAGCTTGCCCGGGAAGTGCTGGTAGAGCACCGGCTTGGACACTCCGGCGCGCTCGGCGATGTCGTCCATCGCCGCCGCGTGGTAGCCCTGGGCGACGAAGATCTCCTGGGCGGCGCCGAGCAGCTGCTTGCGCCGGGCGGGTCGCGGCAGGCGCTGCCCGCGGGCGGGCACCTCGCTGGCCGTCATGCCCGCGAGCCTACGGGCTCAGGCGTCCTGACCCGCGAGTTCCCGCGATCCGTGCCGGGTGCGTCGGGCGTCGATCACGCGGTCCGGGTTGCGGCGGAGGTACTCCTCCTCCAGCTCGAGCATCCGGGAGGTGTGGAAGGCCAGCGCGTCCTCGCTCCCGTGCAGGAACGTGTCGTGCCGGGTCTCGTGCAGGTGCTCGAGCTCGCGCTCCAGCGCCTCGTCGGTCAGGGCGGGCGGTGGGACACCTGTCACGGGAACCTCCTCGTCGTCTCCGGAGCCAACACCCGGGAGGGTGTCGCCGTCGACTGTTTGGCCAAGATCGTCGAGCGGTAAGGCCCTGTCGTGGCCACCACCCTTCCCGATGCGCCGTCGGTCGAACGCGTGCGCCGGGTCCGCTGGGTCCGCCGGGCAGGGGCCACCGCCCTTGTGCTGTTCGTGCTCGCCGGCGCCGTGGGGGCCTTCGGCACCCGCACGTCCTCGGCGGCCGCCGAGTCGGCGGGCTACCGGGTCGAGGTCACCTACCCGAAGGTCAGCCGTCCGGGTCACGCGGTCCGCTTCTCCGTGCACGTCCACCACGCCGGCGGGTTCGACGACCCGGTCCGGGTGCGGATGGAGACCGGCTACTTCGACCTCTTCGACGAGAACGCCTTCGACCCCGACCCCGCGAGGCAGACGTCGGACGCCCGCTTCCACTACTTCGAGTACTCCCCGCCGGCGGGGGAGGACTTCGTGATCAGCTCCGACACGCGCGTCGAGCCGGACCGGCAGCGGGGCGAGGCCGGCTCGGTCAGCGTCCTGGACGACAAGGGCGCACCGGTGGTCACCGTGCGCTTCCGCACCCGGATCTTCCCCTAGGAGCGGCATGGAGATCGTCTTCCGCGCGGCGGTGCTCTACCTGTTCCTGTTCTTCCTCATGCGGGTGCTCGGCAAGAAGGAGCTCGGGCAGATGAGCGCCTTCGAGCTGGTGCTGCTGCTCGCCATGGGCGACCTCGTCCAGCAGGGGGTCACGCAGGAGGACTATTCCGTGACCGGCGCGATGCTCGCGATCGGGACGTTCGGCGTGCTCATCCTGCTCGGCTCCTACGTCTCCTTCCGGTTCCCGCGGAGCAGGTCGGTCCTCGAGGGTGTGCCGGTCGTCGTGGTGCAGGACGGGCGGCTGCGCGCGGACGTCATGCGGCTCGAGCGGATCACCGACACCGAGGTGCGGGAGGCGCTGCGGGAGCAGGGGATCGACGACATCACGACGGTGCGCGTCGGGCTGCTGGAGGCGGACGGGAAGTTCTCGTTCATCACCGGCCAGGACCACGAGCCCGCCCCGGAGAAGTCAGCCCAGTAGCGGCGCGTACAGGTCGCCCATCTCCTCGACGCGGAACAGCACGTCGTCGCTGAGGAACACCAGGTCCGACGCCTTCTCGCAGCCCGCCACCTCGTCCCAGGTCAGCGGCGTCGACACCGACGGCTCGTCCCGCGCCCGGAGCGAGTAGACGCTGACGGTGGTCTTCGCCGGGTTGTTCTGCGACCAGTCCATGAGCACCTTGCCGGGGCGCAGCGACTTCGTCATCTGCGAGACGACGAGGTCCGGGTGCTTGCGCTCCATCGCGACCGCGAGCTTGCGGGCGTACTCGTTGGTGTCGCGCACCGGCGCGCGCGCCACCAGCTGCATCCCCTTGTTGCCGCTGGTCTTCGGGTGGAGCTCGACGTCCAGCTCGTCGCGCAGCAGCAGCGCGACCTGGCAGCACTCCACGATCGTGGCGGGCGGTCCGGGGTCCAGGTCGAAGACCAGCAGGTCGGGGGTCTTGCGCCCCACCTTCCACTGGTGGGTGTGCAGCTCCAGCGCGGCGAGGTTGGCGGTCCAGACCAGCGTCGGCAGGTCGTCGCAGACGACGTAGTCGATGGTGTCGCGGTTCTTCGACGACCCGGGCGAGGGCAGCGTGACGGTGCGGACCCAGGGCGGGGTGCCCTGCGGCTTGTTCTTCTCGAAGAACATCTGGCCTTGCGTGCCGTTCGGGTACCGCTTGCGGGTCAGGGCCCGGTCGGCCAGGTGCGGCAGCAGCACCGGCGCGATCCGGGAGTAGTAGTCGATGACCTGGCCCTTGGTGAAGCCGTTCGGGTAGAGCACCTTCTCGAGGTTGGTGAGCTTCAGCGTCCGGCCCTCGACGTCGACCAGCACCTCACTGCTGGTCACGGGTGACCTCCTCGGGCGAGACGTCGTCACGCAGTCCCTTGTACGACGGGTGCCTCAGCCTGCCGTCCTTGGTCCACTCGGTGAACTCGACCTCCGCGACCAGGCGCGGCTCGACCCAGACCGCGTCCTTCGCGTACTGCCGAGGCACCTCGCCCGCGAACGGAGAGTCCTTGCGGCGCAGGGGATCCAGCTGCTTGCCGAGCGACTCGAGCGTCGCCGCGGAGAAGCCCGTCCCGACGTGGCCGGCGTACAGCAGCCCCTCCTGGCCGTGCACGCCCAGCAGCAGCGAACCGATCCGCCCCGCGCGGCCGCCCTCGCCGGGCTTCCACCCCGCGATGACGGCCGAGGCACGTCGTACGTGCTTGAGCTTGAGCCAGCAGTCGCTGCGCCGTCCCGGGAGGTACGTCGAGTCGCGCCGCTTCGCGACCACGCCCTCCAGCCCCTGGGTGCGCGTCGCCTCGAGGAGCTGGGCGCCGTGGCCGTGGAAGGCCTCGGGCACCTGCCAGTGGTCGCCCCCGAGCCGCAGGCCCTCGAGGGCGGCCCGGCGGGCGTCGTAGCTCTCGCCGAGCAGCGACCGCCCGTCGAGGTGGAGGACGTCGAAGAGCACGAGCTGCACCGGGGTGGAGCGCAGCAGGGCGGCCGTGGGCCTGGCGACGTGCATCCGGGCCTGCAGGGTCCCGAAGTCGGAGCGGCCGCCGGCGGTCATCGCGACGATCTCGCCGTCGAGCAGCGCGCTCGTCGCCCCGAGCTGCAACCCGAGCCCTCGCAGCTCCGGGTACGACGAGGTGATGTCGTTGCCGTTGCGGCTGCGCAGGGTGATCCGGCCGCCGTCGACCCAGACGAGGGCGCGCACGCCGTCCCACTTCACCTCGAACGCCCAGCGGTCCTCGTCGCGCGGCATGGTGCCCGCGACGGCCAGCATCGGGGTCAGGTCCTTGGGCAGCGGCACCCACCCCGGCGGGGGGCCGTCCATCCGGTGCACCATCCAGCTGTTCCCCTTGGTCCTGAAGAAGACGTACCGACCTTGCACCCGGTGCCCGCTCAGGACCACCTTCACCTCACGGTCGGTCCACTTCTCCAGGACGTAGGTGCCGGAGTCCCAGACCGTGACGGCACCACCGCCGTACTCCCCCTGGGGGATCTGACCCTCGAACCGCGCGTAGGAGAGCGGGTGGTCCTCCGTCTGCTTCGCGAGGCGGTTCTCCTTGGGGTCGAGGGGGAGGCCCTTCGGGACGGCCCAGCTCACGAGGACCCCGTCGCGCTCGAGGCGGACGTCCCAGTGCAGCGCCGTGGCGTGGTGCTCCTGGACGACGAAGGTGTCCCCGCGCCCGTCCTGGTCGTCACCGCCGTGGTCGACGCGGCCCTCGACGTCCGCGGCGGGCACCGGTTCCGGGGTCCTGCGGGCATCGCGCATCGACCGGTAGCGCTCGAGGGGCATGCGGCCTTCCTACCCTGCACGGGGGGCGCGAACGATGTCCGGTTTGCCCTACCTTGGGCAGCCTCGGCCGGGGCGGGTGTGTGGACCCGTCCCGGTCGCTGCGCCTAGCGTGACGATCGACGGCGTGAGGGGTAGGAGCGCGGCATGAGGTCCATCTGGAAGGGCGCGATCAGCTTCGGGCTGGTCACCATCCCGGTGAAGCTCTACAGCGCGACGGAGCAGAAGGACGTCACCTTCCACCAGGTGCGGCGCTCGGACGGCAGCCGGATCAAGTACAAGCGGGTCGCCGCCGCCGACGGCGAGGAGGTCGCCTACGGCGACATCGCCAAGGGCTACGAGCTGCCGAGCGGCGAGACCGTCGTGCTCACCGACGACGACTTCAAGGACCTGCCGCTGGCCACGAACAAGGCCATCGACGTGCTCACCTTCGTGCCTCTTGACGAGGTCGACCCGATCTACTTCGAGAAGAGCTACTACCTCGAGCCGGAGAAGACCGGCGCGAAGCCCTACGTGCTGCTCCGCGAGGCGCTCGAGCAGTCCGGCAAGGTCGCGATCGTCAAGGTCGCCCTCCGCAGCCGGGAGTCGCTGGCGACCCTCCGGGTCCGCGACGGGGTCTTCGTCCTCGAGACGATGCTGTGGCCCGACGAGGTGCGCACACCCGACTTCGGCTTCCTCGACGAGGACATCGACGTCCGGCCGCAGGAGCTCGCGATGGCGGGCTCGCTCATCGAGACCCTCGCCGGCGAGTTCGACCCGACCCAGTACTCCGACTCCTACCGGGAGGCGCTGCAGGCCGTGATCGACGCCAAGGTGGAGGGCCGCGAGGTCGTCCAGCCGGAGGAGGCGCAGCCGTCGACAGGCACCGTCGTGGACCTGATGGCGGCCCTGCGCGCCAGCGTCGAGGCTGCCAAGAAGGGCAGCGCCGGCGCCGAGAAGCCCGCGGCGAAGCAGCCCGCGGCGAAGAAGCCCGCTGCCAAGAAGGCCGCCACCAAGAAGGTGCCGGCGAAGAAGGCGGCGAAGAAGGCCCCGGCCCGCAAGTCCGCCTGACATCGGGGCGAACCGGGACAGAGTGTCCTGCCGTTAGGCCGAACGGGTGTCGGGTCTGCTGCGCAAGCCCTACCGTTCGGCTCTCCCGAGAACGGGCCGGGCGCACGATGGTGAAGGGGACGCAGACTGCGTATGGATCGCCCTGACCTGGAGCACCCGTGAGCGTGATCGACAACAGCGAGCTCATCGCTGCGCTCCGCGCCGTGCCCGGGGTCAGCGACGCGGACGTCACCCCCGACCCGGAGGGCGGCCTCGGCACCCTGCGCCTCGACCTCGAGGCCGGGGTCGACGAGGCCGCGGTGGCCAGCTCCGTCGGACGCGTGCTGCGCGAGCAGTTCGGCCTGGGGGTGGACGCCGACCGGGTGCAGGTCGTCGAGGACGCGGTCGTGGACCACGACCCGCTGCCCTCGTCGTCGTTGGCCTCCGTGCCGGAGCAGCGCTCGGCTGCCCGGCCCGCCATCGCGAGGATGCACCTCGTGAGCTCCGGCCTGGACGTCACGGCGTCCGTCACGCTCTCGTCGGGGGAGGCCCAGGCGACCGGTGAGGCGCGTGGGGCCGCGTCGCAGACCGGGGTGCACCGCGCCGTCGCGACCGCCACGCTGCGGGCGGTGGAGGAGCTCGTCGGCGGTCAGGTCCGTTTCGAGCTCGACCACCTCGAGGTCACCCCCATGGGCACCGAGCGCACCGTGGTCGTCGCGCTCACCCTGCTGACCGGTCGCGGCGCGGAGCGTCTGACCGGCGCCGCCGGTGTCCGGGAGGACGTCCGGCAGGCCGTCATCCGCGCGACCCTCGACGCCCTCAACCGGCGGCTGGAGATGCTGCTCACCGAGGCGTGAGCTCGCGCTGACCCACCCCGCCGGGAGCCCGACGCGCAGCGCGCCGCAGCCTCCTGGTCTGCACGTCCGCAGGCTTTCGGTGCGAAACTCGCCGCGACACGCCTGCGAGAGTGAGGAACAGCCACGGTGACTGAGACGCCGGCGGGGCCACCCGGACCACAGATGTCGGACCGGATGCAGGCCCTGCTCTCCGCCGCTGCCGAGGAGACGGTGCGGGAGCAGCGTGCCGTCTCGACCGTCCTCGCCGAGCTGCGGTCGCAGGTCGCCGCCCTCGGCGAGGGGGTGCGGGCCGCCGCTTCCGACGCGACCGTCGAACGGCTCGGCGGTGTCGTGAGCACCGTCGTCGCCGACCTGCGGACCTCCACGTCCCTGCTGGGGCAGCGGATCGAGGCGCTGTCGAAGCGCATCGACGCCGTCGCCACGGAGACCGCGGCGCCGACGGAGCAGGCGGCCGTGCGGCTCGCGGCTCTCTCCGCCGAGGTCGCGGCGCAGGGCGAGCTCGTCGAGCGGATGACCGCGTCGCTCGACCAGCTGGCGGGATTCCCGGGCGCGCTGGCGTCGCTGCAGAAGGACGTCGCCGGGCTGCACGACCGGCTGCAGCCGCTCGCGGAGGTGCGCTCCGGCATCAGCGACCTCGGCGCCCGGACCGCGAACTCCCTGGAGCAGCTCCGGCCGCAGCTCGACGCCCTGCAGGCCAAGCTGGACACGATCGGGAACGTGCCCGACACCGAGCGGCTGCGCGACGTGGTCGTCGACGCCCTCGGGCACCGGCTCGACACGCTGGAGCAGGCGGCCGAGCGGCCGGTCGTCGGGCCGGAGGCGCTCAAGGCGCACTTCGGCGACCTGCGGGCCGCCCTCGACAGCCAGGCGGGTGACCGGTTCGACGAGGTCCAGGCGGCTCTGGGCGCCCTCGAGAACCGGCTGGGCCAGGTGGGTGAGCGCGTCGCCGACGTCGGGGACGCAGCAGGAGGGGTGCCCGCGCTCGCCGCCGAGGTGGCTCGGCTGCACAGCCGGCTCGACGACCTCGCGGGGCTGCGGGCGCAGCTGACCAAGCTGGACCAGAGCGTCGCGGCCCTGCAGGACGACACCACGAGCACCGCGCTGAGCGCCGGGCTCACCGCGGTCCGCGACGACCTCCACCGCCTCGAGGAGCACCTCGAGGCCTCCGCACCTGCGCCGACCGACGAGATCGCCGGCCTCGTCAGCCAGCGGGTCGCCGACCGGCTCGTGGAGACACTCGCCCCACGCATCGCCGACGTGGTCCTCACCCGCGTCTCCGCGGCGCTCGTCGCCCAGCTCGGGGAGGCGCTGTCGCCCCGCGTGAAGGCCGACACCGAGGAGATCGTGCGCACCGCCACGGCTGACAGCGAGCGTCGGGTGCTCGCCCACGTCGACGAGGCGGTGCTGGCGCTCGCCGAGGCGCTGCTGCGCCGGCGGCGCGGCACCCGGACCACCGAAGCCGCGCTCTCGGACCTCGGCGGTGCCCTCGTCGAGCAGCCCCCGGCCCAGCCGGAGACCGCGGCCGCCCCACCGCAGCAGCCGCAGCCGGAGGAGCCGGTGGAGGCCGTGCTCGACCGGATCAACGCGCCCGCTGCGGAAGCGCCCGCCGAGGAGCCTGCCGCCGAGCCCGCCGAGCCCACCGAGCCCACCGGGCCCACCGAGCCCACCGGGCCCGCCGAGGAACCCGCCCAGCAGCCCACGGAGGAGCCCGCCGAGCCGGCAGCGGCCGCTGTCGCCGCGTCGGCGCGCCCGGCGGTCACGTCCAGCCTGGCGCCGCCCGCCCCGTCGGCGCCGCCCGCTCCCGGGAAGCCGGCATCCGAGGCCGCGCAGACCCCGCCCGCGGCCGAGAAGGCCCCCGAGAAGCCGGCGCCCAAGAAGGTCGCGAAGGCTCCCGTCAAGGCCCCGGCCAAGGCTTCGGTGAAGAAGGCAGCCGCGCCCGTGAAGCGGGCCACGACCCGCCCTCCGGCCCGGCCTCCTGCGAAGCCGATCCTCGAGCGCACCCCCGACCTGCCCGACGACGACCGGGAGCCGGTGCGCACCGACCAGCAGCAGCGGCCCCGGCCCCTTCCGCCGGCGGCACCGCAGCCGGCCGCGCACCCGACCCCGCCGGCCGCCCCCGCGCCTCCGCAGCCGGCTCCGCAGCCCCAGCAAGGCCCTCCGGAGCCGGCCCCCAAGCGCAAGCCCTGGTGGCGCCCCGGCGGCTGAGGCACCAGCCTCCGCCCAGGAACCGGTTCGTCCCAGCCAACCGGTTGCACCTGGACGGCTCCGCGCGCTTCTGGTTGCACGCTCCGCACCCCGTTTCCGGGTCGAACCGGTCTGCAGCGCGTGCCGCGCGCGAAGAGGCCCCGCACCCTGATCGGGTGCGGGGCCTCTCGTCGTACAGCTCGTCGTGCAGCGGGGACTACTTCGCGACGTCCTTGAGCTTGTCGCCGACGCCCTTGAGCTGGCCCATCTTCTCGTCCTTGAGGCCCTCGGCCTGCGTCTCGCGGTCGCCGGTGGCTCCGCCGATCGCCTGCTTGGCCTTGCCCTCGAGCTCCTCGGTGGCGTGCTTGAGCTTGTCTGTGACGCTCATCGTTCCTCCTCGCATCGGGTGCACCTTCACCCTGCCCACTGCGGCCGCGAACCAACGTGGCGGACGTCACGTGAGGGAATCCTGGCGGCTCTGCAACGCTTGGACTCGATACGCGTCGTACGAAGGAGCTAGTCGTGCCCTCCCTGCCACCCCTGGTGGAGCCTGCCGCTGAGCTGACCCGCGAAGAGGTCATGCGCTACAGCCGCCACCTGATCATCCCGGACGTCACCACCCAGGGGCAGAAGCGGCTCAAGAACGCCAAGGTGCTCGCGGTCGGCGCCGGCGGTCTCGGCAGCCCCACGCTGATGTACCTGGCCGCCGCCGGAGTGGGCACGCTCGGCATCGTGGAGTTCGACACCGTCGACGAGAGCAACCTGCAGCGCCAGATCATCCACGGGCAGAGCGACGTCGGCCGGAGCAAGGCGGAGAGCGCGCGCGACTCGGTCCGTGAGATCAACCCGCTCATCGACGTCGTCATCCACGAGACGCGCCTCGACAACGACAACGTCATGGAGATCTTCAGCCAGTACGACCTGATCGTCGACGGCACCGACAACTTCGCGACGCGGTACATGGTCAACGACGCCGCGTTCTTCCTGAAGAAGCCCTACGTGTGGGGCTCGATCTACCGCTTCGACGGGCAGGCGTCGGTGTTCTGGCCGACGGTCGAGGGCGTCGAGGCGCCCTGCTACCGGTGCCTCTACCCGGAGCCGCCGCCGCCGGGCATGGTCCCGAGCTGCGCCGAGGGCGGTGTGCTCGGCGTCCTCTGCGCCAGCATCGGCGCCATCCAGACGACCGAGGCCATCAAGCTGCTCACCGGCATCGGTGACCCCCTGGTCGGCTCGCTCATGGTCTACGACGCGCTGGAGATGAGCTACCGCAAGATCAAGGTCCGCAAGGACCCGGAGTGCCCGCTGTGCGGCAAGGAGCCGACGATCACGGGCCTCATCGACTACGAGACGTTCTGCGGCGTCCTCTCCGAGGAGGCCATGGAGGCCGCGGTCGGGTCGACGATCCTCGCGACCGAGCTCAAGGAGCGCATCGACGCCGGCAAGGACATCTTCCTCGTCGACTGCCGCGAGCCGGCCGAGTGGGAGATCGTGTCGATCCCGGGCGCGACGCTCATCCCCAAGGGCGAGTTCCTCAACGGCAACGCCCTCGGCGACCTGCCGCAGGACAAGGAGATCGTCGTCTACTGCAAGACGGGCATCCGGTCCGCGGAGGTCCTCGCTGCGCTGAAGAACGCGGGCATGACCAACAGCGTGCACGTGCAGGGCGGCGTCATCGCCTGGGCCAACCAGGTGGACCCGAGCCTGCCGACGTACTGACGCCCACCCGCAACGCATAGCGCGCTCCCTCGTTGGGAACAATGCAGGACAATCCCCCCGACGAGAGAGATCACCTCGACATGCGTCTTCGCCTCGCTCTCGCCCCGGTCGTCGCCGGTGCCCTGGCCATCGCCTTCGCCACGTCCGCCCCGGCCTCGACCCCCCGCTGGGCACCCGCGGCCACGGCGTCCGTGCACCCCGGCGTGCAGACCTTCACCGACGGCGCCCAGTGCACTGCGAACTTCGTCTACACCGACGGGACGACGACCTACCTCGGCCAGGCCGCGCACTGCTCCGGCACGGGCGCGGCCACCGACACCAACGGCTGCACGTCGCAGTCACTGCCGCTCGGCACGCCGGTGACCTTCGCCGGCTTCACCGGCACGATGGTCTACAACTCCTGGATCGCCATGCAGCGCGCGCACGAGACCGACGCGGACACGTGCGCCTACAACGACCTCGCGCTCATCGCGCTGCCCGCCGCAGCGGCGGCGGCAACCAACCCGAGCGTCCCGACGTTCGGTGGCCCGACCGGGCTCGCCGGTCCGCCGCCCGCGGGCGACCAGGTCTACAGCTACGGCAACTCGGAGCTGCGGCTGGGTGCCTCCCCGCTCAGCCCGAAGTACGGCCTGACGCTCGGCGCCTCGTCGGGCGACTGGACCAGTGACGTCTACACCGTGACGCCCGGCATCCCGGGCGACTCCGGCTCCGGCTTCCTGGACGCGAACGGGCGGGCGTGGGGCGTGCTGTCGACCGTGGCGATCGCGCCGCTGCCCGCCAGCAACGGCGTGGGCAGCCTGGCCAAGGAGATCGCGTACGCCCAGGCGCACGGCGTCCCGGGGCTCGCCCTGGTGCCCGGCACCGAGCCGTTCAGCACCGGCCTGCTCTAGCCTCCACCGGGTGGCCCGCAGCCCCTCGTCCTCGGCAGGTCTCTCGGTCCGGCCCGGCGGCGAGGTGGGGCCCACCCGCTACGCCCTCACGGTCCTCGACCTGGTTGCGCGGATCCCGCGCGGCAAGGTCATGACCTACGGGGACGTGGCCGAGTACCTCGGCTCCGGCTCGGCCCGCACGGTCGGGATGGTGATGGCCAAGCACGGGCACGAGGTGCCCTGGCAGCGGGTGGTCCAGGCCAGCGGCCGTCCGGCGGAGCCGCTCGTGGCGAAGGCCCTGGAGATCCTGCGCGCCGAGGGCTGCCCGGTGCGGGGGGAGAAGGTGGTGCTGAGCGAGTGCCGCTGGGACGGCGCGACTGTCTGACCGGCAGGGTTGAATGACCGGCGATGTACCGCCTCGACCGCTCCCGCCCACCTGGTGCGGGACCGCTCACGCCGGACGCCGCGCAGCAGGCCGTGCTCGACCACCCGGGCGGCCCGCTGCTCGTGCTCGCCGGCCCCGGCACCGGCAAGACGACGACGCTCGTCGAGGCCGTGGCCCGCCGTGTCGAGGCCCAGGGACTGCGCGCCGACGAGGTGCTCGTCCTCACGTTCAGCCGCAAGGCCGCGAGCGAGCTGCGGGAGCGGATCACCGCCCGCCTCGGGACCCCCACCTCCGGTCCGTCGGCCTGGACGTTCCACGCCTTCTGCTACGCCCTCGTCCGGGAGCACCAGCCCACGGGGCTGTGGAACGACCCGCTGCGGCTGCTCTCCGGGCCCGAGCAGGACGTCGTGCTCCGCGACCTGCTGCGCGGCTCGATCGAGCTGGGCCGGCAGTGGCCCACCGAGCTGCGCGAGGCGCTGACGACCCGCGGCCTGGCCGAGGAGGTCCGGGCCCTGCTGAGCAGGGCGCGCGAGGTGGGGCTCGACCCGGCCGCGCTGGGCGCGATCGCGGTGCGCGAGGGCCGCGCCGACTGGGCCGCGATGGCCGCCTTCTTCGGCGAGTACCTCGACGTCCTCGACGCCCAGGGAGCCGTCGACTACGCCGAGCTGGTGCACCGGGCAGTGCTGCTCGCGGAGCAGCCGGCGGTCGCCGAGGAGCTGCGCGGCCGCTACCGCGCGGTCTACGTCGACGAGTACCAGGACACCGATCCCGCGCAGGAGCGACTGCTGCAGGCGATCGCGGGGCAGGGCCGCGATCTCGTCGTGGTCGGCGACCCCGACCAGGCGATCTACGCGTTCCGCGGCGCGGAGGTCAGCGGCCTGCTGGAGTTCCCCGGCCGGTTCCGCACGCGGGACGGCGCGCCGGCACCGGTGCTCGCGCTCCGCACCTGCCGCCGCGCGGGCGCCGAGCTGCTCCAGGTCTCGCGGCGGGTCGCAGAGCGCATCCCGCTCGTCCCCAGCCTGCGCGAGCTGCGCGACCTGGAACCGGGATCGCGGGTCACCGGCAGCGTCGAGGTGCACACCCACCCCTCGGTCGGCGCGGAGGCCGACGCGGTCGCCGACCTGCTGCGCCGCGAGCACCTGGAGCGCGGCACGCCGTGGTCGAGGATGGCGGTGCTCGTCCGCTCCGGCGCGCGCTCGGTGCCACTGCTCCGCCGGGTGCTCACGGCCGCCGGGGTCCCGCTCGAGGTGGCCGGTGACGAGGTGCCGCTGGCCCAGGAACCCGCCGTCGCGCCGCTGCTGCTCGCCCTCCGGGTCGTGTACGACGAGAGGGCCCTCACCACCGAGGGTGCGCGCCAGCTGCTGCTGTCCCCCCTCGGCGGCGCCGACCCGGGGGCGCTGCGCCGGCTGGGACGTGACCTGAGGGAGCTGGACCGCATCGCCTCGCGTGACTCCGACGCGCCGTCGCGGCTCGCGGCGCCGTCGGCCGAGCTGATCCGGGAGGCCGTGGCCGACCCGCGGCACCTGATCACCCTCGACCCGGCCGTGTCCCGGCCCGCGGCCAGGCTGGCCGGCCTGCTGGCCGCGGCCCGGGCGAAGCTGGCCGAGGGACCCGAGGCGGCGCTGTGGGAGCTCTGGCGGGGGAGCTCCTGGCCGGACCGGCTGGAGGCGGCGTCGGCGGCCGGCGGTGCCGCCGGGCGGGCCGCCGACCGCGACCTCGACGCGGTCGTGTCGCTGTTCGCCACGGTGGGGCGGGCCGCCGAGCGGCGCACCGGCAGCGTCACCGCCATCCTCGACGAGATCGAGGCCCAGCAGATCCCCGGCGACACCCTCGCCGACACCGGCGTGCGCGGCGACGCGGTCCGGCTGCTCACCGCCCACCGCAGCAAGGGCCTCGAGTGGGACGTCGTCGTGGTGTGCGGCGTCCAGGAGGGCGTCTGGCCGGACCTGCGACGACGGTCGACGCTGCTGGAGTCGGAGCGCCTCGACGTCGGCGGGCTGCGCGAGCCCGCCGACCGCGCTCAGCTGCTCGCCGACGAGCGCCGACTGTTCTACGTCGCCTGCACCCGCGCCCGCCGTCGCCTGGTCGTCACCGCCGTGGACAGCCCGGAGGACGACGGCGAGCGGCCGTCGCGGCTGCTCGCCGAGACCGGGGTCGCGATCACCCAGCACCTCGACCGGGTCGCCCGGCCGCTGTCACTGCCCTCCCTCGTCGCGGCGCTGCGGCGCAAGGCGGTCGACCCGGCCTGCAGCCCCGCGATGCGCCGGGCGGCGGCGGCCCGGCTGGCCCGGCTCGCCTCCGCGACCGACGACGCCGGCCGGCCGCTCGCTGCGGCCGCGCTCCCGGACCGGTGGTGGGGGCTGCTCGACACCACGGCCTCCGAGACGCCGCTGCTCGGCCCCGACGAGCCCGTCCGGCTGTCCGGCACGTCGCTGGCGGGCCTGGAGGAGTGCCCGCTGCGGTGGTTCCTCGAGCACGAGGTGCACGCCGAGTCGCCGACCAGCACCGCGATGGGCTTCGGTGGTGTCCTGCACGCGCTGGCGCACGAGGTGGCGAAGGGCCGCAGCCTGCCCGATCTCGACGTGCTGATGTCGCGCCTGGACAAGGTCTGGCACCAGCTGGCCTACGACGCGCCCTGGCAGTCGCAGCAGCAGCACGACGAGGCGCGGGAGGCGCTGCGCAGGTTCCTCGCGTGGCACGCCGCGGATCGCGGCCGGCAGCTCGTCGCCACCGAGATCCCTTTCACCGTCGGCATCCCCGTCGCCGGCACCACCGTGCAGCTCCGCGGGTTCATGGACCGCGTCGAGACCGACGAGGACGGCCGGGTGCACGTCGTGGACCTCAAGACGGGCAAGACCCTGCCGGGCAAGAAGGACGTCGAGCAGCACGCGCAGCTCGGCACCTACCAGCTCGCCGTCCGCGCGGGCGCCCTCGACGAGCACGTGCCTGACGCCGTGCCCGGCGGAGCGGAGCTGGTGATGCTGCGGCTCGACGACCGCTCCGGTGGCCCGAAGGTGCCGCAGCAGCCGGCGCTCGCCGAGGGCCGGACCTGGGTGGAGGACCTGCTGGAGAAGGCGGTCGTGCGCGTCCTCGGGGAGTCGTTCCCCCCGACGCCGCAGGAGCGCTGCGACCGGTGTGCCTTCCGGGTGGCCTGCCCGGCGCAGCCCGACGGCCGGCAGGTGGTGTCGTGAACCGCGACCAGCTCTGCGCGGTGCTGCAGGTGCCGTTCACCGACGAGCAGCTCGAGGCGGTCACCGCTCCCCTGGAGCCGGGCCTCATCGTCGCAGGCGCGGGCTCCGGCAAGACGACCGTGATGGCGGCCCGGGTCGTGTGGCTGGTCGCCAACGACCTGGTGGCCCCGGAGGACGTGCTCGGTCTCACGTTCACGAACAAGGCGGCTGCCGAGCTCGCCGCGAGGATCACCCGATCCCTTGCGGCTGCAGGGATCTCGGTGCGCGGTGAGGACCGCGGTGAGCCGGTGGTGTCGACGTACCACGCCTTCGCCGGTCGACTCGTGACCGAGCACGGGCTGCGGCTCGGCGTCGAGCCGCGGTCCCGGCTGCTCGCCGACGCGACGCGGTTCCAGCTGGCCGCGCGCGTGCTCCGCCGGCACCGCGGGCCCGTGGTCGCCCTGACCCGGCCGATGTCGATGCTGGTCGGTGAGCTGGTCGCGCTGGACGCGGAGATGTCGGAGCACCTCGTCGAGCCGGAGCAGCTGCTCGCGTGGGAGCACGAGTGGGCGGAGCGCCTCGAGGAGGCGATCGCGGCCCACGACGGCGCCAAGGGGGCGAAGACGCACACCGACACCCTCACCCGCTGGCTGGGTGTCTCCCGCCAGCGCCAGGAGCTGGCCGGTCTCGTCGCGGCCTACCGCGACGCCAAGCGCGACCTCGACGCGGTCGACTTCGGCGACCAGGTGTCCCTCGGCGCGCGCCTCGCCGAGCGGGTACCCGACGTCGGCGCGCTGGAGCGGTCGACGGCGAAGGTGGTGCTGCTCGACGAGTACCAGGACACCTCGGTCGCCCAGCGCCGGATGCTCGCCGGGCTCTTCGGCGACGGCCACCCCGTCACGGCGGTCGGCGACCCCTGCCAGGCGATCTACGGCTGGCGCGGCGCCTCGGTGGCCAACCTCGACGAGTTCCCCGTGCACTTCCGACGGGCCGATGGCGAGCGGGCCGCCGTCTACAGCCTGTCGGTGAACCAGCGCTCCGGCGGCCGGCTGCTCCGGCTCGCCAACCGGGTCGCCGACACGCTGCGGGCCAAGCACCGGGTCGTGGAGCTCCGCGCGCCGGAGGCGAAGGCGGCCCTGGGCGAGGTCCGGGTCTCGCTGTGCCCGACCTGGGCCGACGAGCTGACGTGGGTGGCCGACCAGGTCGAGGCAGCCAGCGCCGCCGGCACGCCCTGGCGCGAGATCGCGGTGCTGGTGCGGGCCCGCCGCGACTTCGGTGACCTCCACGCCGTGCTCGTCGCGCGCGGCATCCCCGTCGAGGTGGTGGGCCTCGGTGGCCTGCTGCAGCTCCCCGAGGTCGCCGACGTCGTCGCGGTGCTCGAGGTGATCGAGGAGCCCACCGCCAACGCCGCCCTGCTCCGGCTGCTCACCGGGCCGCGCTGGCGGCTCGGCGTCCGCGACCTCGCCCAGCTCGGCCGCCGCGGCAAGGAGCTGCTGCGCAGCGGCGTCGGCGATCCCCAGCTCGACGCAGAGGACCCGCCGGAGGTCGACCCGACCGACCTCGACGTCGACGACACCGCGCTGGAGGAGGCCGTCGCCGGCATCGACCCCTGCGACGTCGTCTCGCTCGCCGACGTGCTGGACCGCCCGGGGCACCGGGGCTGGTCGCTCGACGCGCTGCACCGCGTCACCGCTCTCGGTGCCGAGCTGCGCGAGCTCCGTCGGCACCGTGACGAGCCGCTGCTCGACCTGGTGCACCGCGTCGTCGAGAGCACCGGCCTCGACGTCGAGCTGGCGGCCTCGCCGGAGGCGGTCGCCGCCCGCCGCAAGGAGGCGCTGTCGGCGTTCCTGGACGTGGTCGCCGGGTTCAGCGACCTCGACGGGGAGACCTCGCTCACGTCGTTCCTCGCCTTCCTGCGGGCAGCCGAGGAGCACGAGCGGGGTCTCGACAGCATCGCCCCCAGCGGGAGCGATGCGGTGCAGCTGATGACCGCGCACAAGGCCAAGGGCCTCGAGTGGGACGTGGTCGTGTGCCCGGACCTCACGAAGAGCGTCTTCCCGGCGGACGTCCTCAAGGGGCGCTGGCCCGCGACGGCGAGCGTGCTGCCCGCCGCGCTGCGCGGCGACGTCGACGACCAGCCGTGCCTCGACGCCGTGCTCAGCAAGGAGTCGCTGTCGACCTACGACGTGCAGTGCCGCGAGCACCTCGAGCGCGAGGAGCGGCGCCTCGGGTACGTCGCCTTCACCCGTGCCCGGCACCTGCTCGTCGCGAGCGGCCACTGGTGGGGTCCGACCCAGAAGAAGAAGCGCGGTCCGTCCCCCTTCCTCACCGAGGTGCGCGACCACGCGCTCGCCGGCCACGGCTCGGTCGAGCTCTGGACCGAGGCGCCCACCGAGGACGACAACCCGGCCCTGGCGGAGCGGCCGAGCTTCGACTGGCCCGCGCCCTACGAGCCAGCAGCGCTGCAGCGCAGGCGATCGGCCGCCGCCCAGGTCCGGGCCGACCTCCAGGCGCTCGGCGCCGGCGACGCGCTGGAGGAGGACGGCGGGCTGACGCCGCGGGAGCGCGCGGAGCTCGACCGGCTCGACCAGGAGGCCAGGCTGCTCCTCGACGAGGAGCTGGCGGCACGTCGCTCGGTCCGCACCGTGACCCTGCCCGCGTCGCTGTCCGCGTCGCAGCTGATGCGGCTGCACCAGGACCCGGATGCCTTCGCGCGCGAGCTGGCCCGGCCGATGCCCCGGCCGCCCGCCCCGGCAGCCCGCCGGGGGACGCGGTTCCACGCCTGGGTCGAGACGCTGTTCGAGCAGCGCCCCCTGCTCGACCCGGACGAGCTGCCCGGTGCCGAGGACGACGAGCTCGGCACCGACGACGACCTGCGCGCGCTGCAGGAGGCGTTCCTCGCGGGCCCCTGGGCGAGCCGCAAGCCGCACGCCGTGGAGGCACCGTTCTCGCTCCCGCTGGCCGGCCGGGTGGTCCGCGGCCGGATCGACGCGGTGTACGACCTGGGTGACGGCCGCTGGCAGGTGGTCGACTGGAAGACGGGACGGGAGACGGCCGACCCCGTTCAGCTCGCCGTCTACCGGTTGGCCTGGGCGCGGTTGCTGGGGATCGACCCGGAGCAGGTCTCGGGGCTCTTCCTCTACGTGCGCACCGGCCGCGAGGTCGTCCATGACGATCTTCCTGGCGAGGACGAGCTGGCCGCCCTGCTCACCGGACGGGGGGAGACGGAGCACTTGACGCTCCTGTGAGCAAGCAGGAACTGGCCGCTCCGCGTCGTACTCTGTCTTGTTCTTGACTTCGGAGGTCTCGTAGTGCCAGCCCCGTCCGCTCCCACCAGGCTCGCCCGCACCCTGCTCGCCGGCGCCGCCGCCTGCGCGCTCGCCGGCGCGGGCCTGTCCGCGGCACCGGCGCCCGTCGCTGCGGTGTCGACGCCGCGCAGCACGTGCCCGGCGGGCCAGCACCTCGACCCGCTGGCCCGCTTCGCGCGCACGTCCGCCCGCTGCGTCCCGGCCACGGAGTCCGAGGGCGTGAACGACCAGATGACGATCGACCACGCGCTGCAGGTGAAGCACCAGGGCAACTACCCGGTGACGTCCAACGCCTACGCCAGCGCCGTGGCGCAGGCCGCCACGATGACCGCCTCGCCGCAGTACGGCGGCAGCTCGTGGAAGCCGCTCGGCACCGACGCTCTCTACGCCGACGTGGCCGGGTACGACCGGGTGAACGGCGAGGGGCTGCACAACCTCTCCGGGCGCATCCAGGGCTTCGCCTACGACCCGGCCAACCCCGCCGTCTGGTACGCCGCGGTGGCCAACGGCGGCGTCTACCGGAGCACCAACTCCGGCAGCAGCTGGACCTCAATCGGCGACGGGCTCCCCAGCCAGATCATCGGCAGCGTGGCCGTGGCGAAGGGCGGCACCCTCGTCGTCGGCAGCGGTGACCCGGCCTTCGGTGGCGACTCCTACTCGGGCCTCGGGGCGTTCTGGTCCAGCGACCACGGCGCCACCTGGCACCACGCCTCAGGTGTCCCCAACGGCACGATCACGTTCCGGGTGGCGGTCGACCCGATCCACACCAACATCGTCTACCAGGCCACCGGCAAGGGGCTGTGGCGCTCCACCGACAGCGGCCACAGCTACACCAACGTGGTGCTGCCGACGACCTGCACGTCGCTGACCAAGCCCACCTGCTTCTTCGCGAACATCGTGAGCGACGTCGTCGTCCGGCCGTACGGCGGCAGCGGCCCCAACCGGACGGGCGGCCAGGTCCTCGCCGCGGTCGGCTGGCGGGCCGGGACCAAGCTCAACGCCGCCGGCACCCCGCAGGCGCCGCGCGACGGCATCTACTACTCGGCGAACGGTGCCCCTGGCACGTTCACCTTCCTGGACCCGGCCGCCACCGGCTTCCCCTCGGTGGCGCGTGCCGGCCGCACCGCGCTCGGCATCGCTGTCGGACCGACGCAGAACCACGACTACGTCTACGCACTCGTCCAGGACCCGAGCCGGTTCAACAAGCAGACCCAGATCGGGGACACGCCGGCCCTGCCGCCGACCGGGACCCCGATCAACAACACCCTCAACCCGACGGTCCTCAACGGCCTGTACGGCTCGAGCGACTTCGGCAAGCACTGGACGCTGATGGCGAACGCGGACCAGATGGACGCTCCGACGCACCAGTCCGCGCTCGGCGGCACCGAGTGCGTGCTCGGCTACTGCGCGGGCGTGCAGTCCTGGTACAACGAGTGGGTCCAGCCCAGCCCGGCCGCGTCGCTGACCGCGGAGGACGGGACGCCGCAGTACCTCGCCTTCGGCCTCGAGGAGGTCTGGGGCGGCAGCGCCGCGCTCCCGACGGTGCCCAACACGTCGGTCTTCGGCGTCACCGGCCGCTACTTCTCCGGGTCGAGCTGCCTCGGGCTCAACGTGGGCGTCATCGTCCCGGGCGGGCTGCCGCTGTGCCCGACGTCGACGAACCCGTCCAACCCGGGTCCGAACGGCAGCACCGTGCACCCTGACCAGCACGCGGCGATGTTCGTCCCCTCCGGGCACGACGCGACACTGGTCGTCGGCAACGACGGCGGCGCCTTCCTGCAGAAGCAGCAGAACGCCGGCGCCAACCCGTTCGACAACGACCACTGGGCCAACGGCGTCAACCACGGCATGCACACGCTGCTGCCCTACGACGCGGAGATGAGCTCCGACGGCACGGTCTTCGGCGGGCTGCAGGACAACGGCGAGCTGAAGATCACCCCTGAGGGCAAGCAGATCATGAGCATGGGAGGCGACGGCTTCTTCTCCGCCGTCGACCCGGACAACTCGCGGATCGCCTACGAGGAGTACGTCGGCGGCGACATCAACGTCACCACCGACGGCGGCAAGAGCTGGAGCGACATCGCGCCCTGCTACTCCGACGCGCAGTTCTCCGCGCCGTTCCTCATGGACCCCGCCAACGCCAAGCACCTCGTCGCCGGCGGCAGCCAGATCGCCGAGACGATCTACGGCCCCAACACCACGACCGCTGCGTTCCCGGGCGAGACCTCCACGGACGCCGCCCTGGAGTGCGGACCCGGCAGCGTGGTGACGGGTTCCTCCACCGACTGGAAGCTCGTCTTCGACCTCGGTACGACGAACGGGTACACGAACACCGCGAGCGCGGTCGACGTCCGTGAGGACTCGGTCTACGCCGGCTACTGCGGATCGTGCGACATCGTCACCGAGGGCCTGCCCTTCCACTCGGGCATCGCGACGAACGTCGGGGGCAACAAGGACCCGAAGCGGATGACCGGCAACGGCTGGCACTTCGCCGCCGCCAAGGGGCTGCCGCAGCGCATCATCAACAGCGTCACCATCGATCCTCAGGACGACCGCACGGTGTACGTCACCCTCGGTGGCTACGGCCGGCGGTGGATCCCGCCGGGCTCCCTGGGTGACGACACGAGCAAGGTCGGCGAGGGCCACGTCTTCGTGAGCCACGACGCCGGTGAGCACTTCACCGACATCTCCGGCGACCTGCCCGACCTGGCGGCCAACTTCGCGGTCCTGCACGACGGCGACCTCATCGTCGCCAACGACCTCGGCGTCTACTCGCTCGCGAACGTGCGGAAGGCGACGACGGCCAACGCGCGGTACTACGTCGTCGGCAAGGGCCTCCCGCACGTGCCTGTGGTGCACCTGCAGATGACGCCACGCAACCGCAACGAGCTGCTGGCGGCGAGCTACGGCCGGGGGGTCTACGTGATCACCCTCAAGCCGGGCAGCTCCCCGGGTGCGTCCACCAGCGGCGTGCTGCCGACGCGCGGGGGCAAGAAGTCCTCCGGCGGGCACCTCGCCGCGACCGGCCTGCCGGCCGGGCTGGCCGCGCTCTCGCTGCTGCTGCTGGGCTGCGGCCTGGTCGTCAGGCGTCGGCTGGGCTGAGCCGCACCCGCACCGCACGGTCGCGGGCGCGGACCTCGTCCCCGTCCTGCAGCTGGCGGCCTCGCCTGGTCTCCGGCTCCCCGTTGACCTCGACGGTGCCGGTCGCGAGCAGCTCCTTGGCCTCGGACCCGGTGTCGACCAGCTCCGCCAGCTTCAGCAGCTGGCCGAGCCGGATCGCGGTGTCGTGCACGACGACCTCGTGCAGCGGCGCCTCCAGCTCTGCGGTCAGCTGGACGGCCGTGCCCGCCTCGACGGCCTGGGTGCGTCCGGTCCGCTCCAGCCCGCACGCCTCGTAGAACTCCGGGGTCGTCGTCCAGACGGACACCTCGCGGTAGCCCTGCTCCCAGGCCTCGTCCGCGAGGGCCTCGACCAGCCGGGCACCGAGTCCCTGCCGCTGGTGCTCCGGGTGCACGAACACCATCGACAGGTGCAGCAGCCCCGGGACCAGGTCGCCTGCGCCGTCGTCGGCGCGGCCGGGCTCGCCGAGAGCGAACCCGTGCAGGTCGTCGTCCACGACGACCAGGCCCTCGTCGAGCTTCTGCCGGACGCGGGCGAGCCGCTCCGCCGACGGCCGGCGGCCGCGTGCCGCCTGGGCCGCGCGGTACACCTCGAGCAGCGGCTCCGTCATCGCTGCAGGTGCTCCAGGAGCAGCGCGCTCAGCGCATCAGCCGCCTGCTCGGGAGCCCAGTGGCTGACGCCCTCGAGGACCTCGAACCGGTAAGGACCGGTCACCCAGTCGGCGGTGGCCTCCGCCGCGGTGCGTCCCAGCGCGACGTCGCCGTCCGGCCACGCGTAGAGGGTGGGTACGTCGACGGCCGGCGTGTCCGCGATGTCCTCGCGCCGCTGGGCTGCGTACCACTGCAACCACGCGTCGAGCGCTCCCGGCTCCTGCGCGCGGCGGACGTACTCGTCGACGTCGACCTCCGCGATCCCGCCGTAGATGCCGCGCAGCCGGGCGGCGTCGTCCGCCAGCAGCACGGCTGCGAAGCCGGGGCTGGCGAACTCCCGCATGTACAGCGACCGCTGCCGCTGGTCCTGGTCGTGCTGCAGCGCGGCGACGAAGGCGCGCGGGTGCGGGACGGACACGATGCTGAGGGTGCGCACCCGATCGGGGTGCCGGGCACCGAGCTGCCACGCCACGGCGGCGCCCCAGTCGTGACCCACGACGTGCGCCTGCTCGATGCCGAGCGCGTCGAGCAGCCCGAGGGCGTCCCCGACCAGCTCCGGGACCCGGTAGGCGTCCGAGCCGGCGGGCCGGGCACCCGGTGAGTAGCCGCGCTGGTCAGGGGCGAGCGTCCGGAAGCCCGCCAGCTGCGGGACGACCAGCCGCCAGCAGTGCGAGGTCTGCGGGAAGCCGTGCAGGAGCAGCACGGGCGGACCGTCCTCCGGGCCCGAGACCGCGACGTCGAACACGAGGCCTCGGACATCCAGCTGCATCGGCCCACCCTAGGACGGGCGGCCGCCAGCGAGACGTCCTAGCGTGCAGGGCTATGAACGACCTCCACGCCGCGCTCGCCGCGGGTCACGCCGCCGCCCGTGCCGATCTCGAGGACCTCGTCCGGATCCCGTCGATCAGCTCCGACCCGGCGCGCGCCGACGACGTCCGCGCCACGATCGACCGCGTCGGGGCGCTGGCCCGCGACGCCGGTGCCGCGCAGGCCGACGTCGTCGACGCCGGCGGGCACCCGGCGCTGGTCGCGAGCTGGCCCGCGCCCGAGGGCATGCCGACGGTCCTGCTGTACGCCCACGCCGACGTCCAGCCGACCGGCCCGGCCGAGGAGTGGACCAGCCCGCCCTTCGAGCCGACCGAGCGCGCCGGCCGGCTGTACGCGCGGGGCGCGGCGGACGACAAGGCCGGTGTCCTCATGCACCTGGCCGTGCTGCGCGCCTTCGGTGGCACACCGCCGGTCGGGGTGGTGCTGTTCGTCGAGGGCGAGGAGGAGATCGGCTCGCCGACGCTGACCCGGCTGCTCGCGGAGCACAAGGAGGCCCTGCGGTCCGACGTCATCGTCATCGCGGATGCCGGGAACGCCGCCGTCGACGTACCCGCCTTCACCACCAGCCTGCGCGGCCTCGTCGACCTCTACGTCGACGTGCGGCTGCTGGACCGGCCGGTGCACTCCGGGGTGTTCGGCGGGCCGGTGACGGACGCGCTCACCGTGCTGTGCCGACTGCTCGCGACCCTGCACGACGCCGACGGCAACGTGGCCGTCGAGGGGCTGCACGTCGGGACCTCTGACGCGCCGGACATGCCCGAGGACGTCTACCGGGCGGACGCGGGCCTGGTGCCGTCGGCGCAGCTGGTCGGCTGCGGCTCGGTCGTCGAGCGGCTGTGGGACAAGCCGGCGGTGTCCGTCCTCGGCATCGACGCCCCGTCGACGGCAGCGGCGTCGAACGTGCTGCTGCCCCGCGCCCGTGCCAAGGTGAGCCTGCGGATCGCTCCGGGAGACGACGCCGCCAGGGCCATGAAGGCGCTCACGCACCACCTCGAGTCGAAGGTCGAGTGGGGTGCCGAGATCAGCGTCACGGAGGGGAGCGCCGGCGACCCGTTCGCGCTCGAGACGACCGGCGCGGTCTACGACCTCGCCCGGCAGACGTTCGCCGAGGCCTACGGCAACGACGTGGTGGAGACGGGGATCGGCGGGTCCATCCCGTTCATCGCGGAGTTCGCCCGGGCCTACCCGGGTGCGACGGTGCTCGTCACCGGCGTCGGCGACCCGGCGTCGCGTTGGCACGGCATCGACGAGAGCCTCGACCTCGGGATGTGGCAGAAGGCCTGCCTCGCCGAGGCGCTGCTCCTGCAGGGGCTCGCCGCCCGCTGACCTCAGGGACGAGGTACGACGAGGTCCGCGCGCACGTCGACCACGTCGGCCACCTGGAGGGCGCCCATCAGCTGCGAGTAGGGGCGGATGCCGTGGTCGGTCTGGCGGACGGTGGCGGTCGCCACGAGCCGCAGTTCGTCCCCCTGCTCCTCGACGCCGACCTGCACGACCTGCGGTCGGGTGACGCCGTGCAGGGTCAGCTCGCCGGTCAGGCGCCAGCGTCCCTCGATCGTCGTGGTCGTGAACCGGGCCGGGCCAGGGCCGAGCGTCGCCGCCGCGTTGGTCAGCACCTTGCGCTTGTCGGCCTCGGACAGCGGCTTCACCCCGCCGTCGCCCCGGACCACCTCCAGGGACCCGAGGTCCACCGTGAGGTCCGCGCTCTCCGGCGTACCACCTTCCAGCTGCACCGTGCACCGCCAGTCGCTGATCCGCAGCGTGAGGGCGTGACCCATCCGGGCGGCCCGGCCCTCCGTCGAGGTGCGCAGCAGCAGGTCGCCGTGGGCGGGACCGAGGATCAGCGTGGATGATGGAGGCATGGCGGTCACCCACGATGTCACGAACCAGGCGCCGCCCCTCGAGGGCCATGACGTCGCCGCGGACGCCGCGCTGCTGAGCGGTCTCGAGCGCGAGGGCGCCGGGTGGTACGCCGACGACCTCCACCGGCTCGGCACGCGCGCAGGCACGGCGGAGGCCCAGCACTGGGGTGTCGAGGCCAACGTGCACGAGCCGGTGCTCGTCACCCACGACCGGTACGGCAACCGGGTCGACGAGGTCGAGTTCCACCCGGCCTGGCACCAGCTCATGGACGTGGCGGTGAGCGAGGGCCTCGCGGCGCCGTGGAGCGGGACGCCGGGGGCGCACGTCGCCCGGGCCGCGGGCTTCTACACGTGGTCGCAGGTCGAGGGCGGCCACGGCTGCCCGATCTCGATGACCTCAGCCGTCGTCCCTGCCCTGCGCATGCAGCCCGACCTCGCGGCGGTGTACGAGCCGCTGCTCCAGTCGCGGACGTACGACCCGGGGCTGCGCGTCCCGACAAGCAAGGCCGGGCTGCTCGCAGGCATGGGCATGACGGAGAAGCAGGGCGGCTCCGACGTGCGGGCCAACACGACCCGCGCCGTCCCTGCCGGCGACCACTGGCTGCTGACCGGCCACAAGTGGTTCACCAGCGCCCCGATGTGCGACCTGTTCCTCGTGCTGGCGCAGGCGCCCGGTGGCCTCTCGTGCTTCCTCGTGCCCCGGGTGCTGCCGGACGGGACCCGCAACACCTTCCGGATCCAGCGGCTGAAGGACAAGCTCGGCAACCGCTCCAACGCCTCCAGCGAGCCCGAGTTCGAGGACACCGTCGCCTGGCTCGTCGGCGAGGAGGGCCGCGGTGTCCGGACCATCATCGAGATGGTCTCGATGACCCGCCTCGACTGCGTCATCGGCTCGGCGGCGCTGATGCGACAGGCGCTGGTGCAGGCCATCCACCACGCCCAGCACCGCAGCGCCTTCGGCGGCCTGCTCGTCGACAAGCCCGCGATGCAGAACGTCCTCGCCGACCTCGCCCTGGAGTCCGAGGCGGCCACGACGCTGATGCTGCGGCTCGCCGGCGCGGTCGACCGCGAGGAGACCGCCTTCAAGCGGCTCGCGGTGGCGGTCGGGAAGTACTGGGTCACCAAGCGCTGCCCCGTCTTCGCCGGCGAGGCCCTGGAGTGCCTGGGCGGCAACGGCTACGTCGAGGAGTCCGGCATGCCGCGGCTCTACCGGGAGGCGCCCCTCAACTCGGTCTGGGAGGGCAGCGGCAACGTCAACGCCCTCGACGTGCTGCGGGCGATGGCACGTGAGCCGGAGTCCGTCGAGGCCTTCTTCGCTGAGGTCGCGCTGGCCGACGACAGCCGCATCACGGCGGCGGTCGCCGACCTGCAGAAGGACCTCGGCGAGGCCGACGAGGTGAGCGCCCGCCGGCTGGTCGAGCGGCTCGCGATGACGCTGCAGGCGTCGCTGCTGGTGCGGCACGCGCCGGACTACGTGTCCGACGCCTACCTCGCCTCGAGGATCGAGGGCGACTGGGGTTCGGCGTTCGGCACCCTGGGGCGGTCCACCGCCTTCCGCGACATCATCGACCGCGCCGCCCCGCGCTGACCGTGCAACCTCAGGGGGGTCGAGCTCCGTCTTGAGGGGCATGGAGGACGACTTCCGGGAGCTGTACGTCGCACGTGCGGCTGCGCTCCGGCGGACCGCCTTCCTGCTGTGCGGCGACTGGCACACGGCCGAGGACCTCGTCTCGGTGTCCTTCGCCAAGCTGTACGCCGCGTGGCGCCGGGTCGACCACCCGGAGCCCTACCTGCGCCAGGTGCTGGTACGGACGTGGGTCGACGAGACCCGTCGCCCGCACCGCCGGGAGCGGCCTGTCGCCGTGCTGCCGGACGCGACCGTGCGGCCGAGCTCGAGCGTCGAGGACCGGGAGCTGCTGAAGACCGCGCTGCTGCGCGTGCCGCCTCGGCAGCGCGCGTGCCTCGTCCTGCGCTTCTTCGACGACCTGTCGGTCGCCGACACCGCCCGCGCTCTGGGCTGCACCGAGAGCACCGTCAAGAGCCAGACCTCGCGCGGCCTCGACGCCCTGCGCGCCCTCATCCCTGCCAAGGAGCTGCTGTGAACCTCACCCAAGGTCTGCACGACCTCGTCGCCACCGAGCCGCCCTTCGTGCTGCGGCCGGACGAGGTCATCGCCGCCGGCCGGCGGCGCCGGCACCGCCGGGTCTTCGCCGTCACCGGCAGCGCCGGCCTGGCCGCTGTCGTCGCCGTCGGTGCGGTCGCGCTGACGTCCTCGCCGGCCACGGCCCCGACAACGACCCGGCTCGGCGCCGAGCCGACGGCCCGCGCGGACACCGGCGACACGACGAGCGAGTTCTACCGGATCGCCCGCGCCCACACCCCGGACGGCTGGACGATCAGCAACGCGCACTTCGAGCCGCACTCGGGCTGGTGGGCGAACGTCGACGACGGCGCCCACGGTGCCGGCCGGCTGGGGATGTGGCGCAGCGAAGGTGGCCTCCAGCAGCACCCGTGCTCCGACTCCGAGTTCGTGGCCGAGGCTGCCAGCTGCACCGAGACCATGCTCGACGCCGACACCCGGCTCATCGTGCGGACCGTTTCGCGCACCGACCCGATCAACGACGTCCAGGTCGTCATCGTGCACGCGAACGGGTACGGCGTGAACGTCAGCGACGACAACGCCGTGTGGCCGGATCCGCCCACCGGCGCCGTGATCTCCACCGAGGCCGAGAAGCGCGCCCTCAGCAAGGGCACCATCGGCTCACCCGAGCCGCTCTACCCGCTGGACCGGCTGGTCGCGATCGCCAAGGCCCTGGACGCCGCCAGCAGCTGATCAGGCGACAGCGGCCTCGGGGTCGCCGCTCACCTCGCGGCGCAGGTCGTCGTCCGGACCGCCGAGCACGAACCGGTAGACGATCGCCCCGATGACCGCACCGGCGATCGGTGCCACCCAGAACAGCCAGAGCTGACCCAGGTAGTCCCCACGGGCGTACACCGCCTGTGATGTCGACCGGGCCGGGTTCACCGAGGTGTTGTCGACCGGGATCGAGATGAGGTGGATGAGGGTGAGGCACAGCCCGATCGCGACCGGTGCTGTGCCTGCGGGCGCTCCCCGGCGCGTCGCGCCCATGATGGCGATGAGGAAGAAGCCGGTCAGCACCGCCTCGGCGACGAACGCGGCGCTGAGGCTGAAGCCGCCCGGCGACAGGTGCCCGTAGCCGTTGGCCGCGAAGCCGTCCTTGACGTGGAAGCCGTCGCGGCCCTTGGCGATGACCACGAGGGCGCCGGCCCCGCAGAACGCACCGACCAGCTGCGCGACGACGTAACCGGGGGCGTCCCGCAACGGGAAGCGGCGACCCGCCACGAGCCCGAGCGTGACGGCCGGGTTGAAGTGCCCACCGGAGATGTGCCCGAAGGCGTAGGCGCCGGTCATGACGGTCAGCCCGAAGGCCAGCGCGACCCCGATCAGGCCGATCCCGAGGTTGGTCGTGGGCATGAAGGCTGCGGCGAGAACCGCTGCACCGCACCCGCCGAAGACCAACCAGAACGTGCCCAACAGCTCTGCTGCCAGCTTGCGCGGGTCCATGTGCCTCTCCTGCCTCGGGCGTTCAAGGTCGTGATCATGGGAGCACCCCAAGCTCGGCACGGCAAGGAGGCAGACTCGGGGGATGGACCGTGTCTTTCCTCCCTACCTCGCCGACGAGCGCGCCATGCTGGTGTCCTGGCTCGTCTACCACCGGGACACCCTGCGCCTGAAGTGCGAGGGCCTCACGGACGAGCAGCTGCGGATCCGGTCCGTCCCGCCGTCGAAGCTGTCGCTGCTGGGACTGGTGCGGCACTGCGCGGATGTGGAGCGGAGCTGGTGGCGGCGCACCATCGAGGAGCAGGAGGTCGCGGGTCTGTTCTACGACGACGCGCATCCCGACGGTGAGTTCGACGACGTCGACGAGGCCTCGGTCGAGGAGGCCTTCGCGGCGTGGGAGGCCGAGTGCGCCCACGGCGACGACGTGCTCACCGCCCACCCGTCCCTCGACGACGTCGGTCACCGACGCGGGGAGGAGATCTCCCTGCGTTGGGTGCTCGTGCACCTCATCGAGGAGTACGCACGCCACAACGGCCACGCCGACCTGATCCGCGAGCGCATCGACGGCGCCACCGGGGACTAGTGCTCCGTCTCGATCTCGATGTCGAGGTCCTGTCGCGGTAGGTGGAGCTGGTAGCTGGG
>CAMLIA010000008.1 GCA_946479905.1 uncultured Frankiales bacterium
GCCCGGGCGACCACGGCCACCGGGCAGTCCGCGCCGTAGGCCGGGAGCAGCTCCGCCACCACGCGGTCGATGTGCTGGACGGCGAGGTGCAGCACGAGGGTCGACCGGGAGCGGGCGAGCGAGGTGAGGTCCTCCCCCTCCGGCATCGGCGTGGCGTCGACGGCGATCCGGCTGAGGATCACGGTCTGGGCGACCCCGGGAACCGTCAGCTCGCGGCCCAGCGTCGCCGCGGCCGCGGCGAACGCGGGCACCCCCGGCACGATCTCCCACGGCACACCGGCGGCGTCGAGCCGGCGGGCCTGCTCGGCGACGGCGCTGAAGACGGACGGGTCGCCGGAGTGCAGCCGCACCACGTCGAGCCCGGCGGCGTGCGACTCGAGCAGCACGGCGAGGATCTCGTCGAGGTCCATCCGGGCGCTGTCGACGAGCCGCGCGCCGGCGGGGCACGAGGCGAGCAGCTCCGACGGGACGAGCGCGCCGGCGTAGACGACGACGCTCGCCTTCTCCAGCAGCCGCAGCGCCCGGACGGTCACCAGGTCAGCCGCGCCCGGACCGGCGCCGACGAAGAAGACCGTCATCGCGTCGCCGCCCAGATGGTCACGGTGGTCATCGGCTTCCAGCCGGTGAAGGACCCGACCGGTGCGGTGCGCTGCACCGACAACCGCGTCAGCGACCCGCCGTGCTTCGCCTGCCAGGCCAGCACGACGGCCTCGGACTCCGTGGTGACGGCGTTGACGACCAGCCGACCGCCCGGCGCCAGGGCGTCCCAGCAGGCGTCGAGCAGGCCGGGCGTCGTGGCACCGCCGCCGACGAAGACGGCTGCCGGGGCGGGCAGCGTGGCCAGCACGTCGGGTGCCTCGCCCCCGCGGGCGTCGACGAGGACCCCCAGAGCAGTGGCGTTGCGCTGGACCCGCAGCAGCTTGTCGGGGGCCCGCTCCACGGCCACCGCCGAACCGCCGGCGCGGCACCACTCGACGGCCACCGACCCCGTGCCCGCGCCCACGTCCCAGAGCAGCTGACCTGGCTGCGGCGCCAGCAGGGCCAGCACGACCGCGCGGACCTCGCGCTTGGTGATCTGGCCGTCGTTCTCGAACGCGTCGTCCGGCAGCCCGGGCACGGTCGGCAGGCCGGCACCGCGGCACTCGACGGCCACGACGTTGAGCGCGCCGAACGGCTCCCCGACGTGCTCGTCCGGGCCGCCGAGGCTCGACAGCACCGTCAGCTCGGAGTCCGAGAACCCCTGGGCCGCCAGCAGGTCCTGCACCAGCACCGGCGTGGTCGCGTCGGCGCTGAGGACGATCAGCCGCTCACCGTCGCGCAGGACCCCGAGCGAGGCCCGCCGCCCGACCAGCGAGACGACCCGCACGTCCTGCACGGCCCAGCCCAGCCGCGCGCAGGCGAGCGAGATGCTCGAGACCGCGGGGATGACCGTGACGTCACGGTGCCGCGCCAGCGTGGCACCGATCCCGAAGTGCATGGGGTCGCCAGAGGCGAGGAGCACCGCGTCGGGGTGCTCGTCGAGCAGTGCCTCCAGCTCGGCGAGCGAGGACCAGCCGATGCCGTCACGAGGCACCAGGGCGAGCTGACGAGGCGAGCCGATCAGCACGGGCGCGTCGGACACCGCGGCGCGCGCGGCACCGGAGAGCCCCTCCCAGCCGTCGGCACCGATGCCCACGACGACGATCATCGGGGCCGTCGCAGCAGGTAGGTGTCCATGATCCAGCCGTGCTCCGCACGGGCCTCGGCACGGACCTTCTCGATCTGCGACCCGACCGACCCCACCGTCCCCGCCAGCAGGATCTCCTCCGGCGTGCCCAGGTAGGCGCCCCAGTAGATCTCGACGTCCGGGTCCAGCCCCAGGAAGCTGTTCTGCGCGTCGAGCATGACGATGACGTCGTCAGCCGTCATGCCCTCCTCGCGCAGCCGGCGACCTGTCGTGACGTGCACGGGACCGGCGATGCGGTTCCAGGTGATCGCGTGCTGCGCGGCCAGCGTCTGCGGGGCGGTGATGCCGGGGACGACCGTCACCTCGACCGGGGTGGTCATCAGCGCGATCACCCGCAGCGTGCTGTCGTAGAGCGCCGGGTCGCCCCAGACGAGGATCCCGAGCACCCCGTCGTACGACGCCAGCGTGTCGTCGTACAACCTGGCCCGGGCGGAGTGCCAGTCGGCCACCGCGTCGACGTAGCCAGGGCCGGTCCGGTCCCGGGCCGGGTCCGGCACCTCCACCCAGGCGAACTCGTGCGTCATGTGGGCCGCGAGCATGTCCCGCCGCAGCTGCGCGAGAGCGTCCTTCTCCGTGCCCTTGTCCATGTGCAGGAAGACGTCGCAGGCGTTCATGGCCCGGATCGCCTGCAGCGTCAGGTGCTCGGGATCACCCGCCCCGATGCCGATGACCATGACCTGCCGGGTGTCCGCACGCACCCGATCACTCTAGGGCGACCTCGCCGAGACGCTCCGGGACCCGGGATCCCCAGTCGCGGGCCCGCCGCAGCCGGGGCCAGACGAGGAACGCCTCCGCCTCCAGCCCGGCGAGCACGACACGCGGCAGGTGGGTGGGGCCCGGGTAGCAGAGGTACCGGGGCTCCCACACCGGACGGAACTTCGCGTTGAAGCGGTAGAGGGAGTCGATCTGGAACCACCGGCTGGCGAACACCAGGACCGCGCGCCAGGTCCGGAGCAGTGGGCCGGCGCCGAGCCGCTCTCCCGACGCGAGGGCCTGCCGGAAGACCGCGAAGTTGAGCGACACCCGGGAGATGCCGAGAGCCGGCGCGGCCCGCAGCACCGAGGCGATGAGGAACTCGTTGAGCCCGTTGTCCGCGGAGCGGTCCCGGCGCATGACGTCGAGCGACACCCCGTCGGGACCCCACGGCACGAAGTGCAGGATCCCCCGCACGTGGCCGTCCTGGAGCGCCTCGACGAGCAGGCAGTCGGGATCGGCGGCGTCGCCGAAGCGCCCGAGCGCCATGGAGAAGCCGCGCTCGGTCTCCGAGGAGCGCCACGTCGCCACGGCCCGGCGGACCTGCTCCTGCTCGGCGACCGACAGCTCGGCCGTCCGTCGGATCCGGCAGGTGTAGCCGGCGCGCTCGATCCGTCCCACCGCCTGCCGGACCGCCCTCATCGGGCGTCCGTCCAGGCTGAAGTCGTCGACGTCGACGATCGCCTCGTCGCCGATCTCGAGCACGTCCAGCCCGGCCTTGGCCCAGGCCCGGCCCGCGCGCTCGCCGCAGGCGAGGACCGCCGGCGTCCACGCGTGCTCGTGGGCCAGCCGGAGCAGCGCGTCGATGGCCTGCGGCCAGCCCTCGGGATCGCCCAGCGGGTTGCCGCTCACCAGGGCCACGCCGCTGACGACGCGGTAGGCCACGGCAGCCTTCCCCGAGGGCGACCAGACGACGGACTTGTCACGGCGCAGGTTGAAGTAGCCGAGGGAGTCGTCGTCACCGTGGCGGTCGAGCAGCGCCCGCACGCGGCGCTCGTCCTCCGGGGAGAGCCACGGCGGGGGTTCGGCGGGCCGCAGCACGAGGAACGTCGTCACGAGCGCCGTCACGATCCCCAGGCCGCCCAGGGTGAACGCGACGACATCCGTGTCGGCGTCGGAGGCGAAGCGGAGCGGCCCTGCCACCCCGACGAGACCGGCCAGGACCTCTTCGAGCTGCTGGAGCAACGACGGGGCGCCCACCGCGGAGCTCAGGCGCAGCCGCACGAGCAGGAAGCCGACGCCCAGGCTCAGCGTCACGAGCGCGAGAGCGGCCTCCACGGTGAACCAGCGGGTCCGCGGGTCGCTGCGGGCGAAGAAGGCGCCGCGGTGCCGGAGGAGCAGCGCGAGCAGCAGCCCGCTGGCGGCCGCCTCCTCCACGTCGAGGCCCTTGGCCAGGTGCAGGCCCACTGTCACGACCAGCAGCGCGACGACCATGTCGAACGCGCGCCGCTTCCTGCGGCGCAGGCCGTGCGCCAGCACGAGGAGCAGCACGCCGGCCAGGGTCGTGCCGGCCGCCGCAGCGTGCGCGAGCGTCCCCGGCACCACGTGGGCCAGCAACCGCGACCGGCCCGGCTCGGCACGGGTGAGGGCGCTCGCCAGCGAGACGGCTCCCACGAGTCGCGTCCCCCAGGCGGCCAGCCGGGGTACGCGGTCGCTCGTCACAGCGGCACCGGTGGCGGCGGGGCGCTGAGGTGCTGGGACAGCCACACGAGCACCTCCGGGAGGGCCACCCGCAGGACCTTCAGGTTGTGGGCCCCGCGGGCCGCGATCATGCTGAACACCCTGGTGGGCGGGCGGCTCAGCGCCAACAGCTTCTCGGTCGACCCGTAGGACGACGTGTCCTGCCGCGTCGAGAACACCAGCAGGTCGGCCGCTGGGTGCCGGCCGTGCGCGGTCAGCCAGAGCAGGTCGTTGTGGTCGCGCACGGACCGGCTGCCTCCCCAGAGGTCGCCCGTGGTGCTGTCCCGGAGCGCGTTGAAGTAGCCGGAGAGGGCGGCCGCGGTGTGGAAGCGCTGGGGTGCCAGGTAGACCAGCTTCGCCGCGCAGTAGCCGCCGGTCGAGTAACCGACGGCAGCCCAGCTCGCCGCCTTGGGCAGCACGCGGAAGTGCTGCTGGACCAGCGCCGGCACGTCAGCCGCCAGCCAGCTGAAGGCGCGGGTCGAGCCCGGCACGTCCGTGCACTCGGTGTCGCGGGGCAGCGCCACGTTGACCGTCGGGAACACGCTGACGAAGGGCACGACCCGATGGTCCCTCTCCAGGCCGGCGAGGTCGTGGAGAAGCTGCAGCTGGCTGATGAACGACCTCGCGTAGCCCCGCCACCCCGAGAGGAACTCCACCACGGGGAAGGCGCGGTGGGCGTAGGCGGGCTGGTCGTACTCCGGCGGGAGGTGGACCAGCACCGGCGCCTCGATGCCCGAGCGGGGGCCGCGGAAGTCGCGGAACTGCAGCAACCGACCACCGTCCTCACCACGCACCGGTCCCTGCGTCCCCGGTCCGGCGAGGATCGCCGGCGCTGCCGAGGGCCGCCCGAGCAGATCGTCCCAGCTCGCGAAGAAGACGTAGTGGTCGTTGACGACGGTGAACGCCAGCAGGACCGCTGCCGCCTGCCCCGCGGCCACCAGGGCCACCCGCTGGCCGGCCCTGAGCCAGCGCGGACCGCGGGCCCGCGGCCACGCCCAGAGCGCGAGCAGCGGCAGGGCGAGCGTGCTCGCCAGCAGCAACCACTCCCACGCGCGACCTGTCAGGCTCATGCGGCACACCTCCGGGATTCCTCACGTCCGGCGCGGCGCGAACGTGCCCTGCGCTCAGCGACCGCTCAGCCTGGACGCGCTCTAGGGTCGTGTCGTGCGAGCCGCCACCGAGGACGAGGTCTGGCTCGCCGTCGCCCGACCCAGCACCTGGCCGGTCGCGCTGGCGGTCGACGAGCGGTTCCGGCCGCTGCACGAGCTGGACGGTGTGGCGGAGCGGATCAGTGCCCGCCTCGGCGGCGTGCCGCTCCGGGTCGGCCAGTCGACGTACGTCCTCGGCCTCGCCGCCCGGCTCTGGGGAGCGACGCTGGGGTGCGTCGTGCGCGACGGGGTGCTGCCGGACCCGGCCGCTCTCGTCTTCCGGGACGAGGACGGCGCGGTGCAGCTCGGCATCAGCCGGTACGACGGGTGGCGCGACGTCACGCCCCGGGAGCTGCTCGAGCGGGTGGCCGAGGTCCTCGCACCGGTGGTCGAGCAGCTGCCGCTGTCGCCGCGGCTGCTGTGGGGGAACGTCGCGTCGGCGCTGCACGCCGCGCCGCGCGTGCTGGAGCTGCCTGCAGCGTCCTCCTGGGTCACGGACATGCTCGCGCTCCCGCCGCTCCAGGGAGAGCTGGTCGACGGCCGACGGGCCACCTGCTGCCTGTTCTACGAGGTGCCCGGGGGCGGGCTGTGCAGCGACTGCGTGCTCAGCCGGGTGCCGGTGCGAGCTCCCTGACCCGCTTGCCCGCCAGGGCCCGCTCGGCCCAGGGCCCGAGGACGAGGCCGAGGGTCCCCCACAGCACGAGCTGGCCGCCGACGGCGTACAGCCGGAACCGGTAGAGGTCGTCGGCCGGGAAGCCCCCGATGACGATGGTGCCGTTCGGGTCGCGCAGCGGGCCGGGGGTCTCGTGGACGCCGTGCAGCACCGCCATGGCGATCCCGACCACGGCGAGGTAGCCGAGCCCGGCCAGCAGCGAGGCCTGCCAGACGCCACGCGTCCGGCTCAGCGTGCGGCCGAGCTGGACGGCGAGCACCATCGCGATCACCGAGGTGATCTGCATGACGAGGTAGAGCGACCCGCGGGTCGAGATGGTGTCCTCCTCGCCGATCGCGGGCGGGTTGGCGGGGTACTTGAGGAACGGCACCAGGTAGACGCTGACGAAGGCCGCACCGGCCAGCAGCAGCGCGAGGACGCGCGGCCGCAGGTGCCTCCCGGAGCCGCGCTGGACCAGCGTGAAGACGACCGACAGCAGCGCACCGAGCGCCGCTCCGAAGACGATGAGGGCCACGGCGATGCCGATGTCCTCCTGCACGGTCCGGCTGAACAGCTCCGGGCCGGATGCGGGGACGGGGAGGCCGGCGGCCTTGTCCAGGGCCCGCTGGGCGGCGTCGCGCGCGCTCTCGTAGTCGACCGCCCGGGCGATCACCGGCTCGGCGAAGATCCTCGCGAAGAGGAACGAGAGCAGCCCGGCGAGCGCCCCGGAGGCGATGCCTCGCAGGACGAGCTTGCGCTCCACGGCCTGGTGGCAGGGAGGGCTAGTGGCAGGGGAAGCCGAGGAAGTGCCGGCCGTCGTGCACGAACTCGTGGAGGGCCAGGTTGTGGCCGAAGACCGACGTCATGCCCTGGTCCAGGCCGATGAAGTAGACGGCCAGCAGGCCGAAGAACGCCGCGCCGAGCAGCCACAGGGCGCCGGCGACGCCCGAGGCGACCTCGGCGACGTCGACGTCGGTCGCGATCGGGTCTGCGGTGAGGTTCGGGGTGGTCATCTGCTGCCTCCTCGGGGATCTGGCGTCCCCAGTCGTGGTGCGCGAGTGCGGGGTCCGAGTGTCTGACTCCCCCGAAGGGTCCACAGTGGCGCGACCGTGCCGGAGTTCCACCGGCTTCCTCGAGACCTCGCGTCCCGCAGAGTAGATCACCGGCTCGAGCCGCCGTCCACCCGCCTCACCGGAGAGGTTCGAGCTCCACCCCGAACTCCTCGACGTAGCCGCGGGTCCGCTCCCGCAGCTCCCCCTCCACCAGCCCGGTGTCGGCGAAGGTGTACCGCGTGCCGCCGCCCCCGCCGTCGCCCGGGTGGGCCGCGAGGAAGTCGCGCATCCGCTGCTCGACGTCACCGGTGAGCTCGCGGCCGATCTCGCTGTAGAGCCGGCGGATCTGGCCGATGGGGTCGGCGACGAACTGCGTGAAGTGCAGGTCGACGACCTGCTCCTTCGGGAAGACGTCCTCCCGGCGGGCGGCCACCGCCCGGTCGAGCCCGAGGGGGATGTCCTCGGCGTACTGGCGGGCTGCGAGCGCGACCGAGGTCTGCTCCGTCGTGAGGCGCCGCAGGCTGCCGGCGAGGGCGCTGACCGAGCTGATCACCTTCAGCGGGTCGCGGTGGGTCTGGAGGATCACGGCGTCCGGGTAGGCGGCGCGCAGCGTCGGCAGGTGCCACAGGTGCGCCGGCGACTTCAGCAACCACTGCTCCGCGGGGACCCGGCTGGCGAGGTGCTGCAGGAAGACCCGGTGCCAGGCGTAGGCGGGTGCCAGGTCGGCCTCGTGCAGCAGCCAGCGGTTGTAGTCGGGCACGACGTACTGGATCGGGAAGATCATCGACCGGAAGTCGCCGCCGGTCATGCGCACGCACTCCTGCGCCAGCTCGGCACCCACCTCGTGGAAGGCGCTGAACCCAGGGATGAGCGAGTCGACCGCGTCGAACTGCGCCTGCACCTCCGCGATCCGGGGGTCGGTCGTGTACGTCGAGGGCTCGGGCGGCGGGCAGGGCTTGTCCACCTCCCAGCTGCGCGGCACCCGGAAGGCGGGGTCCTGGGCGAGCAGGTCGAACAGGATCGTCGTCCCGGTCCGCGGCTGGCCCACCACGACGAGCGGCCGCACGATCGGCTGGTCGACCTCGGGGTGCTGCCTGCGGTGCTCGACGATCCGCAGCCGGGTCTGCAGGTAGGCCTGCAGGTCACCGACAGCCACCTCCACACCGATCTCGTGCAGCTGCGCGGGACCCTGCCAGTCGGCGACGAGCCGCTCGGCCCCCTCCCGCCAGGTGTCCGCGCCGAAGTCGGACAGGCCGGTCGCCGCCTGCGCGTCGGCGACGTTGCGGTCGAGGTCGAGGCGGTCGCTCACAGCGTCACGACCTCCGTGCGCAGGTCGGGTGCCGCCGCCCCGTCGAGCCAGCGCAGGATGACGAAGCCGCGGTGCCGCCCGCCGGTGTCCAGCCAGTTGGGCACGCCCGGATCGGTGGCGCTGATGACCAGCCGCACCCGACCGTCCTTCTCCTCCGCCTGCACGTTGGTGATCGAGCTGCGCCGGCGGCGAGGCTCGATGCACTCGTGCCAGATGTTCTCGAGGGTGCAGCTCCAGTACCTGGACTGCGGCGGCACGAAGTCGACGACCAGCGCCTGCTCCGGCTCCAGCCGGAAGGTGCCGATCATGTAGAGGTTGTCCGGCGTCGTGTCCGCCGACCCGAGCACGGCCGCCTCGGCCGTGACCAGCTCGTTGGGCATCGTCAGCAGCTCGGGCTTGATGGTCTTGTGCAGGGTGGCGAGCTTCATGATGGTCCAGCCCATGCCGGTCAGGGCCGCACCGATCGTCTCGTCCGACGGCAGCGGCGGCTCGCCCACCGGGTCCAGGCAGTCGATCTCGAGCTCGGCCAGCTCCTCCGCACCACGGTCCCCGACGTACTGCCGGACGATGATCGCGCTGGAGTCCTCCGGGATCCGGACCCACGGGCCGGGCTGCTCGGTCGCTGACAGCACCAGCTCGAACCGGCCCTCGTCGTCGAGCTGCAGCTGGTGGTCGCTGACGTAGACCGCCTGCCGGCGCGGCGTCAGCCCGGCGCCGGCGAGGACCTGGAAGCCGAGGTAGGCCACCGTGTTGCGGCGGCCCCGGATCCGGTAGGTGTGCCGGCCGTCGATCATCGCGAGGTCGTACTCGCCGTCGGGGTTCGGCCCGCCGACGTACCTCGCCTCGGTGTCCATGCTGAAGAACCACGGCTTCTCGGGGTCGACGTCCAGGCTGACCTCCGCGCTCAGCGCGGTCACCCGGGCCAGCACCCGCAGCCCCTCCACGAGCTCCAGCTCGGTCTCCGCCTCGGCCTGGACCTGCGCGCCGAGGTCGTCGAGCATCGCCCGCACCAGGTCCCAGCCCTCGACCGCCTTCGGCGCACTGGCCACGTCGCCTCCCCTAGAACGTGTTCTCGCGCAACGTAGCCGCGCCGTGCGAGGCAGGGAAGGGGGCGAGGTCGCACGTTCTCCGCCCGCTGCGTCTGAGGCCCAACCTGTGATCGGCACCGTGTCGGGCGGCGTGTCGAGAGGCCGCCTGCAGCAGAGCCGAGGCGTGGGGTCACCGTCGGCACTAGCGTGCCTCGTCGTGGACGCAGCAGCGGTCGAGGAGGCAGCCCGTCGGCTCGACGGGGTGGTGCGCCGCTCCCCCGTGCACCGCAGCGAGCGGCTCTCGGCCCGCGTCGAGGGCGAGGTCTGGCTGAAGCGCGAGGACCTGCAGGTCGTGCGGTCCTACAAGCTGCGCGGCGCGTACAACCTCATCGCGCAGCTGTCGCCGGCGGAGCGGGCAGCAGGGGTCGTCTGCGCGAGCGCCGGCAACCACGCCCAGGGACTGGCGTTCGCCTGCGCCGCCCTCGGGGTGAAGGGGACCGTGGTGCTTCCCCGCACCACGCCCCGGCAGAAGAGGGACCGGATCGCCTCCCTCGGTGGCGACCACGTCGTGGTGCAGCTCATCGGCGACACCTACGACGAGGCGGCCGCCGCGGCGAGCGGTCTCGCGATCGCGACCGGCGCCACCGTCGTACCCGCCTTCGACGACGAGCGGACCGTCGCGGGCCAGGGCACCGTCATCGCCGAGGCCGTCGAGCAGCTCGACGTCGTGCCCGACGTCGTCGTCGTGCCCGTGGGCGGCGGGGGGCTGATGGCGGGGACCGTGGCGTGGCTGCGCGAGCGGCACCCGGCGGTGCGGGTCGTCGGCGTGGAGCCGGAGGGCGCCGCATCGCTCACCGCAGCGCTCCGGGCCCGCAAGCCGGTGACCCTCGACAGCCTCGACACCTTCGTCGACGGCGCTGCCGTGCGGCGCGTGGGCGACGTGCCGTTCTCGCTGCTCGACGGCGCCGAGGTCGTCACGGTCTCGGCGGGGCGGGTCTGCTCGGAGATGCTGGAGTACTACCAGGTGGAGGGGATCGTCACCGAGCCCGCCGGGGCGCTGTCGGCGGCGGCGCTGTCGGTGCTGAGCCTGCCCGCCGGGCAGACCGTGCTGTGCGTGGTCAGCGGCGGCAACAACGACGTCAGCCGGTACGCCGAGGTGGTGGAGCGGGCGCTCGTCTTCGAGGGGCGCAAGCACTACTTCCTGGTCGAGTTCGCGCAGGAGCCCGGGGCGCTGCGGCAGTTCCTCGACGAGGTGCTGGGACCGGACGACGACATCACGCTGTTCGAGTACGTCAAGCGCAACAACCGCGAGACCGGTCCGGCGCTGGTGGGCATCGAGCTCGCCGACGCCGCCGACCTCCCGGGGCTGCTGCGCCGGATGGATGCGGCGCCCTCCGCCATCGAGCACCTCCCGCCTGACAGCCCCCTCACCCGCTTCCTCGTCTAGCGTTTCTCCCCGTGACCTCGCTCGGGACCATCGTGATGGGCATCGAGACGTCCTGCGACGAGACCGGTGTCGGCTTCGTGCGCGACGGCGTGCTGCTCGGTGACGCGCTCGCCTCGAGCATGGACGAGCACGCCCGGTTCGGTGGCGTCGTGCCCGAGGTCGCCGCTCGGGCCCACGTCAACGCGATGGTCCCCATGGTCAACGCGGCCCTGGCCGACGCGGGCATCGGCCTGCGCGACGTGGGCGCGGTCGCCGTCACCGCCGGGCCAGGTCTGACCTCCGCGCTGCAGGTCGGGATCGCCGCGGCCAAGTCGTACGCCCTCGCGCTGGACGTCCCGATGTACGCGGTCCACCACCTCGCGGGGCACGCCGCCGCCGACACGCTCGAGCACGGACCGCTGCCCTCGCCCTGCGTGGTGCTCATCGTGAGCGGCGGGCACACCAGCCTGCTGCTCGTGCGCGACCTGGTCGAGCACCGCATCGTGCACCTGTCCGACACGTGGGACGACGCCGCAGGCGAGGCCTTCGACAAGGTGGCCCGGCTGCTCGACCTCGGCTACCCCGGCGGCCCGGCGATCGACCGCGCCGCCCGCGAGGGCGACCCGCGCGCGATCGCCTTCCCGCGGCCGCTCACCGGCCCGCTCGCCAAGAGCGGCCAGGAGCTGGAGTTCTCCTTCAGCGGCCTGAAGACGGCTGTCGCGAGGTACGTCGAGAAGGGGATCGACCCGGCGCTGACCACCGCAGACGTGGCCGCCAGCTTCCAGGAGGCGGTGGTCGACGTCCTCGTCACCAAGGCCATCCTGGCCTGCCGGCTGCACGACGTCTCCACCCTCGTCATCGTGGGTGGGGTCGCCGCCAACGGCCGGCTCCGGGCCTCGGCCGAGGAGCGCTGCGCCGCGGCCGGGCTGGAGCTCCGGGTGCCGCCGATGCGGTTGTGCACCGACAACGGCGCCATGATCGCGGCGATCGGCGACCTGCTGGTGCGCAGCGGCGCGCCGTACTCCCCCAGGGACTTCACCGTCGACCCCGCCGCTGTGCTGCACCGGGCACAGCTGTTCATCCCGGAAGAGGTGCTCGCGTCACCCTGACGCCACGTGTCAGGTCGTTCACGGAGGGCAAGGAGTTCTCCATGAGCACGCAGGCCGAGAGGAAGCGGCGCAGAGACCGGGAACGGCTGATCGCCGACCTCGCCCAGGCTCGGTTCATGCGACGGCGGCGCGGGCTCGCGCTGCGGCTGCCCTCGAGCCTGCCCATCCCCCGGCCGGAATAGCAGGGCACGTATTCCGTTAGGATCGGTAGGAATTTGCGCCGATCGCCCAGGAGTGCACGTGTTCAGCTTCCCGAACCCCGTCAACGAGGTGGCCGCGCGCGTCGTCGCCGGCGGGGTCGTCCTCCTGAGCCTCGGCACGCTGCTGCTGAGCGGCGCCGACCACCGCTTCCTGTGGCTGACCGTCCCGATCGCCTACGGCTTCGTCGCCCGGGTGCTCAACGGCCCGCGGTGGAGCCCGCTCGGCCTGCTCGCCACCCGGGTGGTCGCGCCGCGGATCGGCCACGAGAAGCTCGTCGCCGGCCCGCCGAAGCGCTTCGCCCAGGGCATCGGAGCCGCGGTCACGCTGCTCGCCGTCGGGCTGGTGGCAGCCGGCTTCGTCCTCGGCCCCCAGCTGCTGCTCGGCATGATGGTCGTGTTCGCCACCCTCGAGTCGGTGTTCGCGCTCTGCGTCGGCTGCAAGGTGTTCGCCGCCCTGATGCGGGCCGGGCTCGTCCCGGAGGAGACCTGCGAGGCCTGCAACAACATCTCGCTGCGGGTGCCGCAAGCCGCCTGAGCGGACCAGCGGTCGCTAGGCCGTCAGGGTGAACTTGCGCCGTCGCCGTCCGCACCGATCACGGGCCCGTGTCGACCGTTCGGGGGAACCCCGTCGAGCGTGCGCCCTGCTGGGCAGGGGTTCGGAGGGCCTGACGGGCCCCGTTCGGCCGATGCCCGGCCACCCGGTTACGCGACCCCGGGCCGCTTTACAGAGGGGGGCTGCTGCCGCTACCAAAGCGGAGCACAACCGGTGAATGACGCACTTGCGACAAGCCACCACAAGGCATGTCAGAAGCGCTAACCCAGCCGTGAGCCGGATCACGAGAACGGCACCCCCGTCGAGAGGCGGGTCCGCAAAGCCACGGGTCCTCAGGCAGCTCAGCTGCCCGGACAGCCGAGCTGCCGACGATCTGGGAAGCCTCATGAGCCAGCTCTCTGCCCCCGACCACCTGCGCGAGACGGTGCTCGTCTGCGCACCCCGGGCCTCCTCCGACGAGCCCGTCGTCGCCCTCGCCACCGGCTGCTACGAGACCGGCTCCGAGCGCGTCTTCGAGGACGAGGACGGCCGCGAGGTCCTGCGGCTGCCGCTGTCGGCTCCCGTCGCGGTCCGGCCGCTGCGGCGGTTCGAGGTGCCGGCGCAGGACCACGCCCCGGGAGACGGCGAGATCGCCCTGCTGCGGGCCATCGGCAGGGCGCGGAGCGGCCTGAGCCGGGAGAGCGCCCCGACCGCGCGGGGTGCGCAGCTCGCCGACACGTTCGCGGCTGCGCTGCGCGCGGGAGACGCCGAGGCGAGCTGTCACCTGGCGGCGCTGCTCGCGAGCCGTCGAGGCGCGACGGGCGTCTACCAGGCGATCAGCGACTGCCTGGCGGAGCTGGGCGAGGCCTGGGCGCAGGAGCGCGGCCCGGTGCTCGCCGAGCGGGTGGCCACCCACGCAGCGGCCTCGGTCTGCGACCGGCTGGGCGCGCACCTGCCCGCAGCCACCGCCAACGGCACGGTCGTCCTCGCGACCCCACCGGGCGAGCGGCACACCCTCGCCCTCCGCGCACTCGCCCACCTCGTGCGCGAGACCGGCCGTCCCGTACTCGTCGTGGACGACCTGCCGCTCGAGGAGCTCACGGAGCTGGCCGCCGAGCCTGAGACGGCAGCCGTCGTGCTCTCCGCCCACGTGCGGCTCCCCGTCGCCGCGGCCCGCCGCCTCGTGGCGGCCCTGCGCCAGGCTGCGCCCGGCACGCTGCTGGCCGGTGGCGGCATCGGGTTCCCCCGGTCGGCGACGGTCGGCGCGGACCTCGTCACGAACGACGTCCCGGTGCTGCTGCGTGCCCTCGAAGACCGGTCCTCCGCACTCACCGGCCGCGAGCGCGAGGTCCTGGTCGCCGTCGCGGACGGCCTCACCAACCACGAGATCGCGGCACGGCTCCACGTGTCGGTGTCGACCGTGAAGACCCACCTCGACCACGTCCTCGCCAAGACCGGCGCCGAGCACCGGGCGGCCGCCGTCGCCCAGGCGCTGCGCAAGGGCTGGATCACCTAACCCCTGCTGCGACCCCACGCCGGACGGGCACGTCCGGCGTCCCTCCGGCCTGCCCCAGCACGCCGTTCTCCCGACCTGGAGTCCCCATGCTCGCTCGCGCCCTGCTCCTCGCCCAGGCCACCACCGTCCTGGTCGGCACCCTGCTCGTCGGCCACCTGCAGCTCCCCGGCGACGGGGGCACACCCGGCGGCAGCGGCGGCGTCCTGACCACCGCGATGGCCGCCGCGCCGAAGCCCGTCGCCCAGGTCCCGGCCCGCGCAGCCGCACCCACGCGGCCCGCCGTGCGCCGGGCACTCCCGCGCAGGGACACCGCGCCGGTGCGGCACCGGAGGCGGCACAGCCCGGCCGGCGCTCGGGAGACGACGGCGCGCGCCACCGTCACAGCCACGACTGCCGAGCAGCGGATGGAGGCGGCAGTGCTCCGGATGCCTGGTTACCGCCCAGGGTCCACGACGTGGACGCTCAGCCGCGCGTACGGGAGCTGGGGGACCGCCGACTGGTACCACGACACCGTCTACATCTCGCCCCGCGTGCCGAGCGCCCGGATCTACGACGTCGTGGCCCACGAGTGGAGCCATGTGCTGTCCGTTCGGCCCTACGCCGACGTCGAGACGGCCGTCGCCTCGATGAACGCGTGGTTCGGCGGCAGCGGCCTCACCGGGCCCGAGCGGGCGGCGGACTGCATGGCCCGGCGGCTGGGCGCCACGTGGACCGAGTACACCTCCTGCCAGGACCTCCACTGGCAGGCAGGTGCCCGGATGCTGTTGAGCGGCAAGCCGCTGTCCTGATCCGCGCCGCCCGACCGGCCGCAGCGGCCGGGTCAGGCGCTGGGTACGTTGCCGTCATGAGCGAAGGAGCTGACCCGGCGGTCGTGGGCCCGTACCTCGCGGACGCCCTGGGCGACCCCGCATGGAAGGACCTCACCGTCTCCCTCATCGCGGGGGGCAAGAGCAACCTGACCTACCGGCTCGACTCCCCGGCCGGCTCCCTGGTGCTGCGCCGCCCGCCGCTCGGCCAGATCCTGCCCACGGCGCACGACATGGGTCGCGAGTTCCGTGTGATGAGCGGCCTCAACCGGACCGACGTGCCCGTCCCGACGATGCGGCACTTCTGCGAGGACGCCACCGTGCTCGGGCAGCCGTTCTACGTGATGGAGCGGGTGGAGGGGCACATCGTCACCACCGCCTTCCCGGCCGGCTACGCCGAGTCGCCCGCCGACAAGGCGACCATCTCGCACGGCCTCATCGACGTCCTCGCCCGGCTGCACGCGGTCGACTACGCGTCGGTGGGACTGGCCGAGTTCGGCCGTCCGGACGGGTACATGGCGCGCCAGGTGAGCCGCTGGGGCAAGCAGTGGGAGGCCACCCGGATCGAGGGCATGGAGCTGGTCGACGTGCTCGCCCAGGAGCTGACCGACCGGCTGCCCGCGACCCAGCGGCACACGATCGTGCACGGCGACTACCGGCTCGACAACACCATGCTGCACCCGACCGAGGTGGGCCGGATCAACGCCGTCCTCGACTGGGAGATGTCCACGCTCGGCGACCCGCTGGCCGACCTCGGCATCCTGCTCGTCTACTGGCTGCAGGCCGACGACAGCGGGATTCGTGCGGGCGGCTCCGTGGTCAGTGCCGTCACGAGCCAGCCCGGGTTCCTGACCCGCCAGCAGGTCGCAGACGCCTACGCCGAGCGCTCGGGGCTGCGCATCGACGAGCTGCCGTGGTACCTCGCCTTCGGCTTCTTCAAGCTGGCCGTCGTGTGCGCCGGCATCGCGATGCGGGCCAAGCTCGGGGCCATGGTGGGTGAGGGCTTCGAGGGCTTCGAGGAGCGGATCCCGCCGCTCATCGAGCTCGGCCGCGCCACCCTCGCCGACCAGCAGCTCTACTGACCCTGCACGGCGCGTGCTACGCCCGTCCAGGTCGCACTGGCGATCTTCCGATCTCTGACGCAAGACGAGGGCCCCGACCGGTGTGTTGAGTGGAGCTCGACGGGAGCTCACCCAGCCAGGAGGTCGTCGCGTGAACCAGACCGGACGCCGCGTCAGCCGGGCAGCCGGAGCCGCTCTCGCGTCGCTCGTGCTCACGAGCTGCGGATCGACCGTGCAGATGTCAGGACAGGTCGCCGCCGGCGGAGGTCTCTCGGGCGACGGCTCGTTGGCGACGAGCACTGCCCCGAGCAGCTCCGCTGTCTCCTCGGGTGGCACCGCAGGAGGCCAGGGGCTCACGGTCGGGTCGGGTGGGACCTCGCCTGCGGGCTCAGGTGGCGTCGCGGGGAGCTCCGGTGCGGCGCCGGGAGGGTCCACGGGGACGGCGTCGGGCGGCGGCGGCACCGGCTCGACGACCACCGTGCTGCGGCACGTGCTCGTGGGCGCGTGGGTGGCCGGCTCGGGCTACGACAAGGCGGCGGCCAACCTGGGGATCAAGGGGCTGGCGATCGGCAACCAGTCCAACCAGGTGCAGGCGATGGTCAACGAGATCAACGCGCACGGCGGGCTGCTCGGCGCGAAGGTGGACCTCGTCCTGCACGTCACGAAGACCACCTCGACGAACACCCAGTCCCAGGAGGCACAAGCCGTCTGCGACGACTTCACCCAGGACCACCACGCCCAGTTCGTCATCTCCGGTCTGGGCGAGCCCACCGGGCTGCTCGCCAAGTGCCTGGCCGCCCGAGGGGTGCCGCTCATCAACGACGACCTCGCCGTCGACAGCGGCTACGTGGCGTCCCTCTCCCACCACCTGTTCCTCCCGTCCGACTGGGTGCTGGACCGGCTGATGCGTACGCAGATCGACGCCCTGGCCCAGCAGGGCTTCTTCAAGGGGCCGGGCAAGGTCGGGATCCTGCTCTACGACTCGTCGGCGTCCCAGAAGGTGCTCCAGCAGGTGGTCATCCCCCGGCTGGCCGCGCTGGGTGTGAAGGCGCCGGACAGCTACGCGCTCAAGTCCGACGGCTCGGACTACGAGGCCGAGTCCGGCGTGGTGCTCAAGTTCCAGGCGGACGGGGTCAACCGCATCATCACGATCGCGTGCAGCCCCCTCGGCTTCATGCTCAACGCGACGTCCCAGCACTACCACCCGCGGTACGCGGTCTACACGACCATGGCCCCGGGGGCCCTGCTCGAGACGGCGGCGCCGAAGGACCAGTTGGAGGGCGCGGTCGGGTTCGGGTGGAGCCCGGCGTACGACGTCAACCCCGGCCACGACCCTGGCCCCGTGTCACCCAACCAGACCCGCTGCTGGACGGTGATGAAGAAGGCCGGCGAGGACACGAGCGGCACAGCCGGAGCGCTCCAGCTGTGGTTCTGCGACGCGTTCTGGTTCCTGCAGAAGGCCCTGAGCACCTCCGGCCAGGTGTCCGCCGCTGGTCTCGTGGCAGGCGCCCGGTCCATGCGCGGCTACGTCTCCCCCGTGACCTGGCGCACCGATCTCAGCTCGGGCAGGCCCGACGGGGTCAGCGCCTACCGGGACCTCGCCTACAAGTCTGCGTGCTCCTGCTTCGTCTACACCAGCGGGCTCAAGCCCGCCTCGAGCTAGCAGGCCTAGCCTGACGGGAGTGGAGACCCCCGACCTCGCGACCCTGCAGGACCAGCTGTCACAGCTCGACCTCGCGACCGTCCAGCACTGGAAGGGGCCGCGGTACCTGGTGCTCGGCCTCGGGCACGACGCGAACGACGAGAGCCGGACCACGGTCGTCTACCTGCCGCTCTACCCCGTCGACGGCCCGCCGCTGGCCGTCCGCACCCTCGAGGACTTCACCGCCTGGGTGGACCCGGCCACCGGCGTGACCGTGCCGGAAGGGCAGGGGGTTCCCCGATTCCGGTTGATCGACACCGGGGAGGGGAAGGGTCGCGAGCAAGCAGCGGTCGCTCCGTTGGACTCCTAGACGCCCAGAAGCAGGAGGCAGGAATGCGGGTTGCCACGGTCCTGTCACCTCTACAAGCCGAGTCCGCCGAGCAGTGGACCGTCGCCCGGCTCAAGGAGTGGGGCCTGCCGACCCACATGGCGCGGCTCTGGATCGACTCCGCCGCGGCCTCGTTCCGCCCCGTCACCGAGGGCGAGATCGTGCTGGAGTACGAGGCCGACCTCGGGATCGTGACCTGCGAGATGTGGGCGGGTGGGGTCCGCGTCTTCGGCCTCGACGACTGGGTCGGCTAGCTCGTCCCTCGCGCGCTCGGCGGCAGCGCTCGTGATCTTTGCGGCTGGCGCGAGCGCACGACGGGCGGCAGGGACGCAAAGATCGCCGGGCGCGATCAGGGGCCGAGCTCGGCGGGGCGGTCGGTGCCCGCCCACTGCGACCAGGAGCCGGCGTAGAGCCGGCCGGGCGGCAGGCCGAGGTGCTCGGCGACCAGCAGGGCGTGGCAGGCGGTCACCCCTGACCCGCAGTAGGAGACCCACCCGGGCTGCAGGCCGGCGTACCGCTCCCGCAGGACCGGCACCGGCAGCAGCCGGCCGGAGTCGTCGCTGCTCTCCCGGCAGGGCAGGCTCTGCGCACCGGGGATGTGACCGGGCCGGGCGTCGATCGGCTCCATCTCGCCGCGGAAGCGCTCCCCGGGACGGGCGTCCACCAGCTGCAGGCCCGCGAGCTGGTCGATGCCGAGGATCAGCTCCTCCGGCCACGGCACGGCGGTGAACGCGGCGCGCTCACGTCGTACCTCCCCCGTGGCCACCGGCCCTCGCCAGCCGGTGATCCCGCCGTCGAGGACCGCGGCGCGGTGCCCGGTGACGCGCAGCATCCACACCAGCCGCGACGCCATGACGCCGCTGTCGTCGTCGTAGGCGACGACGGTGTCGTCGTCGCCGATCCCGGCCTGGCGCATGCCCTCGGCGAAGACCTCGGGGTCGGGCATCGGGTGCCGGCCGTCGGCGACCGTCGGCGGTCCGGCGAGGAACGCGTTCAGGTCGACGAACACCGCGTCCGGCAGGTGGGCGGCGAGGTAGGCCTCGTGCTCGTCCCGCTCGTCGAGGTAGGAGCGCACGTCGGCGACGACGGCCTCCGGGTGGTCGGAGAGCCAGGACGCGTCGACGAAGGGTGGGAGCACCCGCTCAGTCTCCGACAACGGCAGGAGTGCCGTCCGTGAGGGTCAGCAGTTGCTCGTAGCTGGTCGCGAAGACGGCGTGCGGGTGTCCCGCCGCGGCCCAGACCACGGCGTGTGCCGCGAGCGCCTCGTCGACGAGCGTCCGCAGCGGCTGCGGGTGCCCGACGGGAGCGACACCGCCCACCGCGAAGCCGGTGTGCTGCCGGACCTCGTCCAGCGTGGCCCGGCGCAACGGGGCGCCGAGGAGCGCGCCGACCCGATCCTCGTCGACCCGGTGCGCGCCGCTCGTCATGACGAGCAGCGGGTCGTCACCGGCGACGAACAGCAGCGAGCTCGCGATCGCCCCGACGTCGCAGCCCAGCGCCGTCGCCGCCTGCTGCGCGGTGCGGGTGGAGTCCTCGAGCCTGCGGACCTCCGCGACCACGCCCTTGGCGGCGAGGGCAGCGACGACCCGGTCGGTGCCCCTCACGTCCAGAAGGTGTCGTGCCGGAGGAAGAACTCGGTCCAGTCCTCCTGGGTCATCGCCTTCGTGCGGGCGGCGTCGGCGAGGGTCTCGAAGTAGTCCTCGCGCGGCGCCCCGGGGGTGAAGAGGATGAGCATCGAGGCGGGCGCGCCGCTCTCGTTGCGGAAGCCGTGGATGCCGCCCTCCGGCACGTGCAGGAAGTCGCCTGCCGTACCGGTGATCCACTGCGTCCCGTCGTAGAGCCGGACCTCGCCGTCGAGGACGTAGAACGACTCCGTGATGCTGCGGTGGAAGTGCGGTGCCGGGCCGGTCGGCTCCGCACCCATCTGCCACTTGTAGAGCCCGAAGCGCCCGCCGGTGCTCTCGCCGGTGGCGAGGTAGTGGGCAGCCCCGTTCGCGGCGAGGTCGAGGTCGGGGGCGGTGGTGTGCGGCCGTAGGGTGGCGCTCGGCTCGCCGCCGTCGCCGGTGTACAGCGGTGGGGGGTAGGACATGGGGACATCATGGAGGACGTCGAGGACCGCGCGCTCATGGGACGCCCTTCGCGGAACCTGTACGCGGGCGGACTACCGCAGATGCGGCGACTTCACTAGCATCCTGCCGTGACTGCGTTCCGGATCAGCGACGCCGCCAGACTGCTCGGCGTCAGCGACGACACGCTCCGACGGTGGATCGACGGGGGCCGGCTGGCCGCGTCCGACGAGGCGGGGCGACGGGTGGTGGACGGCGCGGAGCTGGCGAGGTTCGCCCGCGAGCGGGCCGACAGCGCGGTCTCCCTGCCGACCGGACCGATCCTGCAGGAGTCGGCGCGCAACCGCTTCACGGGTGTCGTGACGCGGGTGGTCAAGGACACCGTCATGGCCCAGGTGGAGATCGCCGCCGGTCCGCACCGGGTGGTGTCGCTGATGAGCGCCGAGGCGGCGACCGAGCTCGGCCTCGAGCCCGGGGTGCTCGCCGTCGCGAGCGTGAAGTCCACCAACGTGGTCGTCGAGGTCCCGGAGCAGCCGTGAGGGCCGTCCTGGCACTGGTCGTCGCCGTCGCTGCCGCCGGCTGCACCGGCTCCGCGAAGGGACCGCAGACCCTCACGGTCTTCGCCGCGTCCTCGCTGACGGAGACGTTCACCCGGATCGGCACCGACTTCGAGGCGAAGCACCCGGGGACCAAGGTGGTCTTCAGCTTCGCCGCGAGCTCCACGCTCGCCCAGCAGGTGCTCGCCGCCGCGCCGGCGGACGTGTTCGCCTCGGCCGGCGCGAACAACATGCAGCAGGTCGCCGGCCAGGTCGCCCCGCCTGCCACCTTCGCGACCAACAGCGCCGAGATCGCCGTCGCACCCGGCGTGCACGTCACCGGCCTGGCCGACCTCGCCCGACCCGGTCTCAAGGTCGTCCTCTGCGAGAGCGCCGTGCCCTGCGGGGCGCTCGCCGACAAGGTGCTCGCGAACGCCCACGTCCGGGTGCGGCCCGTGAGTCGTGGCGTGGACGTCAGGAGCACGCTGGGGTACGTGACCAGCGGCGCCGCCGACGCCGCGGTCGTCTACGTCACCGACGTGCGCGCTGCCGGCGCGAAGGTCACCGGCGTCCCGATCCCCGCATCGGTCAACGCCTCGACGGACTACGAGATCGCCACGGTCAAGGCGAGCCGGCACGCCCGGCTGGCGCAGGACTTCGCGGACTTCGTGCTGTCCGGCGAGGGACGCCGGGTGCTGGCGGCCGCCGGCTTCGGCACGCCGTGAGCCACCGGGCTCGGACGCCGTGGGGCCTGCTCGGCCCTGCCGCCCTCGGCCTGCTGTTCCTGCTGGTGCCCCTCGTCGGGTTGCTGGTGCGGATGCCGTGGAGCAGAGCCGTCGAGCTCCTGTCGGAGCGGTCCGTCGGGCAGGCGGTTCGGCTCTCGCTGCTGACGGCGTCCCTGGCCACGGCGCTCGCCCTCGCGCTCGGGGTGCCGCTGGCGTGGGCGCTGGCCCGGCTCGACTTCCCCGGCCGCCGCGTCGTACGCGCCCTCGTGACCCTCCCGCTCGTGCTGCCACCGGTGGTCGGTGGCGTCGCGCTGCTCTTCGCGTTCGGCCGCCGCGGCGTCCTCGGGCCGGCCCTGCACGACCTGGGGATCGACCTGTCCTTCACCACCACCGGTGTCGTCCTCGCCGAGGCGTTCGTCGCGATGCCCTTCCTCGTGGTCACGGTCGAGGGGGCGCTCGCGTCCGGCGACAGGAGGTACGAGGAGGCCGCCGCCACCCTCGGCGCGTCGGGCTGGACGACCTTCCGCCGGGTGACGCTGCCGCTCGTGTCCCCCGCGGTGGCGGCAGGGTCGGTGCTCTGCTTCGCCCGAGCCCTCGGCGAGTTCGGCGCCACGATCACCTTCGCCGGGAACCTCCCGGGGCGCACCCAGACGATGCCGCTCGCGGTCTACCTCGCACTCGAGAGCGACCCCGAGGCAGCGCTCGCGCTCGCGCTGGTCCTGCTGGCGATCAGTGTCGTCGTGCTGGTCGCGCTCCGCGAGCGGTGGCTACGGCCGTGACCCGCGTGCAGGTGACGCGCGGCGACTTCGTGCTCGACGCGGACATCGGCCTGGGTGCCGGCGAGGTCGTCGCCGTGCTGGGACCCAACGGAGCCGGCAAGACGACGCTGCTGCGCGCCCTCGCCGGCCTCGAGCCGTTCGACGGGGACCGTCTCGCGGACGTGGGGTTCGTCTTCCAGGACTCCCGGTTGTTCCCCCACCTCAACGCCAGGGACAACATCGCCTTTCCCTTGCAGGTCAGGGGATCCCGGCGCAACGCGGCGCGTCGCGCAGCTGAGGGCTGGCTGGACCGGCTCGGTCTGCGCGACGTCGCCGACCGGCGACCCGGCCAGCTGTCCGGCGGCGAGGCACAGCGCGTCGCCCTGGGCCGGGCGCTGTGCGCGGCGCCGGGCCTGCTGCTCCTCGACGAGCCGCTCGCCGCCCTCGACGCCGCGAGCCGGGTGCAGGTCCGGCACGTCCTGCACGAGGAGCTCGGGCGCTTCCCCGGACCGGCTGTCCTCGTGACCCACGAGCCGCTCGACGCGCTGTCGCTCGCGGACCGCGTCGTCGTGCTGGAGGGCGGCCGGGTCGTGCAGCAGGCCGCCCCTCAGGAGCTCGTGAGCCGCCCGGCGACGGCCTTCGTCGCCGCGTTGGCCGGGCTCAACCTGCTGCGCGGCTCGGCGCGCGCCGGTGTCCTCGACCTGGACGGTGGTGGCCGGCTGGTGCTCGGGGACGGTGCCCTGTCCGGGCGGGTGCTCGCCGTCGTACGACCCAGTGCCGTGCTGGTGACCCGTGAGCAGCCGGGCGGCACGAGCGCCCGCAACGTCTACTCCGGCACCGTCTCGGCGATGGAGCAGCTCGGCGACCGGGTGCGGCTCGCCGTCGACGGGCCGCCGGCCCTGCTCGCCGACGTGACCCCTGCGGCGGTCGCCGACCTGCGCCTGGGGCCCGGCGACCCGGTGTGGCTGAGCGTCAAGGCCACCGACCTCGAGGCCTACCCCGAGCCCTGACCCCTCGGGCGGTCAGCCGCCGATCTCGGACATGGTGCGGGCCGGCTGCTCGAAGCCGGGCAGGCCGATGCCGTGACCGGGGCCCTTGCGGGCGACCACGCGCTGCAGGAACGCGGCGAGCTCCTCGTCGGTGCCGCCCCCGCGCAGCAGCGGCCGCAGGTCGTCCTCGTCCCGGCTGAACAGGCAGGACCGCAGGTGCCCGTCGGCGGTCAGCCGGAGCCGGTCGCAGTCGCTGCAGAACGGCCGGGTCACCGACGCGATGACACCCACCGGCGGCCCGGTCCCGTCGAGCAGCCACAGCTCCGCCGGCGCGCTCTCCCGCGCCCCGACGGGGGTCAGCTCGTAGCCGGTGCGCAGCACCGCCAGGATCTCCTCGGCGGTGACCATCTCGGAGCGGTCCCAGGAGCCGGCAGGTCCGAGCGGCATGTGCTCGATGAAGCGGAGCTCGAGGTCCTCCGCGCGGGCCCACGCCACCAGCTCGAGCACCTCGTCGTCGTTGACCCCGCGCATGAGCACGGTGTTGATCTTCACGGGGGCGAGGCCGGCCTCCCGCGCCGCCCGCACCCCGTCCAGCACCGCCTGGTGCCCGCCGCGGCGCGCGAGCTTCTCGAAGCGGTCGGCCCGCAACGTGTCGACGCTGACGTTCACCCGCTGCAGCCCCGCGCGGACCAGGTCCTCGGCGATCCGGGCCAGCCCCATGCCGTTCGTGGTGAGCGACAGGTCGGGGACGTCGACGGACTCGACGATGTCGAGCAGGTCCCGTCGCAGCAGCGGCTCGCCGCCCGTCAGCCGCACCTCCGTGATGCCCTCGCCGACCGCCACCCGGATGACGCGCGCGATCTCGGCGGCGCTCAGCACGTCCTTCGCCCAGGGCAGCCCCTCCTCGGGCATGCAGTAGGTGCAGCGCAGCTGGCACCTGTCGGTGAGCGAGACCCGCAGGTCGCGGTGCACCCGCCCGAAGGAGTCGGTCAGCACGATCCCACCCACTCGTCCGTTCCGTCGGCGAAGACCTGCCGCTTCCACACCGGGAGCGTGTGCTTGACCTCCTCGACGAGCCGCCTGCACACGTCGAACGCCTCGGCCCGGTGAGCGGTCGCGACGACGGCGAGGAGCGCGACGTCGCCGATGCGCAGCGTCCCCACCCGGTGGGCGACGGACAGGCCCAGCACCTCCTGGCCGAGCTTCTCCGCGATCTCCTCCAGCACCTGCTGGGCACTCGGGTGCGCGGAGTACTCCAGCTCGACGACCTCGCGCCCGCCGTCGTGGTCGCGGACCCGTCCGACGAAGGTGACGACCGCTCCGGAGGCGGCCAGCGGCGCCTCGAACGCCGCCGGGTCGAGCGGCTGGTCGGTCACGAGCGCGGTCACCACGGGAGCCCCAGCAGCCGGACCTGGTCACCCTCAGCGGCACCATGAGGGGGTACGACGACGACACCGGCTGCGGACGCCAGCCCGCGCAGCATCATCGAGCCGACGTGCGTGACGGGGTGCGCCACCCCGTCGACGAGCGACACGGGCACCAGGCGCGTGTCCGGGTCGCGGCCCTTCAGCGTCTCCCCCACCCGGACGGTCGGGAGCGGCTCGGACCGCTTGCCTGCCAAGGCATCCAGCAACGGCCCGAGCAGGGTCAGGACGCTGACGAACGAGCTCAGCGGGTTGCCCGGCAGTCCGACGAAGGGCCGACCGTCCGCGAGCCGGGCGAGCACCATGGGGTGCCCCGGGCGGCAGGCCACGCCGTCGGTCAGCAGCTCGGCACCGAGCTCCCGCAGTGCCGCGTGCACGTGGTCGACGGGCCCCGCCGCCGTACCGCCCGTGCTCAGCACGACGTCGGCCTCGACCGAGAGCGCAGCCACGGTCGCGTCCAGCTGGTCCGGCACCCGGGTCGAGGTGGTGACCGCACCGCCCAGCCCGGCCACCCAGCCGGGGAGCTGGAGCGTGAGGCTGTCGCGGACCCGCCCGTCCCCCGGCAGCCCTTCGTCGAGCAGCTCGTCACCGAGCACCGCGACGGCGACGGTCGGGCGCGGGCGCACCCGCAGGTCGTCGTGCCCGGTGGCTGCAGCCAGTCCGAGCACCGGAGGCGTGATGCGGGTCCCGGCCGGCAGCAGCTCGTCACCGCGGGTGCACTCCCCTGCGACGGCCAGCACGTCACGGCCAGGCTCGCTGTCCCCGCGCAGCAGGTCGCCCTCGACCTGGCCGTCCTCGCGCCGCAGCACGGCGTCCCCGCCGTCGGGGAGCATGGCGCCGGTCGCGATCTCCACGGCCTCCCCGTCGGCGAGCGACGACGGGGCCGAGCCCGCGAGCGCCTTGCCCGGCCGCAGCCGCCACGGACCGGGGCCGGCGACGGCCCAGCCGTCCATCGCGGACGTGCGGAACGCGGGCAGGTCGGTCAGGGAGCGCAGCGGCTCGGCCAGCGTGCAGCCGAGCGCGGCCGTCAGCGGCACGCTGACCGCGGCGAGGGGCGCCCACCCCAGCGCGAGCTCGCGCGCCTGGTCGAACGACGTCGTCACCTCTGCCCGGAACCCGGCCACGTCAGCCGCCCGCGAACGGTGGCAGGACGTCGACCGTGGCCGCGCCGGTGAGGTCCACGTCGCCGCGGGCCACCCCGCCGTCGACGAGGAAGGAGCAGCGCAGCAGCACCGGGCCCAGCGCGGGGTGCCGGTCGAGGAGCTCGGTCTGCAGCGCAGTCAGCGTCGGGGCGTCGGACGTGGTCGTCGTGACACCGGCTGCGGCGGCCGCGGCGGCGAACAGGCGCACCTCAGTGGTCATGACCGGCCAGCTGGTCGACGACGTGCTGGGCGAGGCCCTGCACGACCCGGGCCCCGTCGCGGACGCCGCCAGGGGAACCGGGCAGCGTGACGACGAAGGTGGCGCCGATGACCCCCGCGACGCCACGGGACAGGGCGGCGGTCGGCACGGCCGCGCGACCTTCGGCGCGGATGGCCTCCATGACACCGGGCAGCTCCCGGTCGAGCAGCGGCTGGACGGCCTCGGGCGTCACGTCCCGCGGCGCGATGCCCGTCCCTCCGGTGGTCACGACCAGGTCGTACCCCTCCGCGACCGCGGCCTTCACCGCCGAGGCGATGGCCTCCCGCTCGTCGGGCACCAGGACCGTCGGGTCCTCGGCTCCCAGCAGCTCGACCAGCAGCGGTCCGGTGGTGTTCTCCCGGAGACCGGCTGAGCTGCGGTCCGACACGGTGATCACGCGGATCCTCATGCGCGTGTCCAGGTGCCGCTGCGGCCGCCGGACTTGGCGTCGACCCGCACGTCGGTGAGCACGGCCGCGCGCTCCACGGCCTTGATCATGTCGATGACCGTGAGCCCCGCGACCGCGACGGCCGTGAGCGCCTCCATCTCGACGCCGGTGCGCTCGGCGGTGCGGCAGGTGACCTCGATGCGGACGCCCTCCGGGACGAGCCGCAGGTCGACGTCGACGGCGTGCAGCGGCAGCGGGTGGCACAGCGGGATGAGGGCCGAGGTCTGCTTGGCCCCGGTGACCGCTGCCAGTCGAGCCACGGTGAGCACGTCACCCTTCGGGGCCTGCCCGTTCTCCAGCAGCTCGACCGTCGCCGGCGAGAGTCGCACGGTGCCGGACGCCGTGGCGCTGCGCACGGTGACGTCCTTGCTGCTGACGTCGACCATGCGCGGGGCCCCGTCCGGGCCCTGGTGGGTCAGCCTCACAGCTCGCCCAGCGCCTTGCGCACCGCGGCGGCGGCCTCGGTGGTGGTCGCGCCTCGTCCCACCGCGAGCCCGAGGAGGTACGTCGTGACGGGCGCTGCGGTCTTCTGGACCCCGTGCGCGGCCTCGCGCGCGAGGTCGAGCAGCAGCTCGACGTCGACGTGGTCGGCGAGCCCGAGCTCCGCGCGGGCAGCGTCGACCCAGTCCTCGAGCTCGGTCATGCCCACCTCCGTGCGCGCTGCAGGTCCTCCTCAGTGTCGCAGTCCGTCCAGGGAGCGCCAGGACCGTCCCACGTCACGACGCTCGGCCGCAGCGCCCCGAGCAGGTCGCCGAGCCGCGGCCCGGCGTGCTCAGCGGCCGCCCGCAGCGTCGCGGTCTCCCACGCACCGCACAGCCACTGCTCCCGCGCGCCGTCCGTGAGCACGGCCGGAGCCTGCCGGACCAGCAGCTGGACCGCTTCCGCGGTGAGGAACGGCAGGTCCGCGGCGAGCAGCACCACCCGGTCGGCGAGCACGTGCCCGAGGCCGGCGCGCAGCGCAGGCACCGGACCGGAGCCGGGCGGGTCCTCCCTGGCCCACACGACCGCCCGGCTGGTGGGCCGCTCGGGGCCGACGACGACGGTCCGGGTGGCGTCCCGACAGGCGGCCAGCACGCGGTCCAGCAGCGTGGCGCCGCCGACCTCGAGCGCGGGCTTGTCGGCTCCGCCGAGGCGCCGCGCCGTGCCGCCGGCGAGGACCAGTGCGTCGTACACGCCCTCAGGTTGTCACGCGGGCAGCCGCTCCGCCTGGGCGACCCGCACCTCGACGAGCCCGTTGACGACCCGCACGTCGTGGACCGGCAACCGGTAGCCCTCCTTGTCGAGGCAGTCGCCGGTCTCAAGGTCGTAGGCCTGCTTGTGGAGCGGGCTGACGAGCACGTCGCGCCCGCCGCGGGACCCGACGATGCCGCGCGACATCACCATCGCGCGGCCTACCGGGTCGAAGTTGCCGACGGCGTAGAGGTCGTCGTCGGAGGTCCGTACCAGCGCGACCTGCTCGCCCTCGACGAGGACACACACCGCACGGTCCACCGGGAGCTCCGCGTAGTCGATGACGGGAGTCATGAGCGCACCACCTGAAGGGTCGGGCCCGCCAGATCGACGGGACGGGGCTGGCCGCGCTCGGGGACGCGGCGGATGGAGGGGTCGGCGACCTCGGGGGCGTTGACGAAGTGCACGAACCGCGCGAGCCGCTCGGGGTCGTTGAGGGTGTCCGCCCACTCGTCGGAGTAGGTCGCGACGTGCCGCTCCATGGCGGCGTCGAGGTCGGCGCACAGCCCGAGCGAGTCGTCCATGATCACTGACCGGATGTGCTCGAGACCGGTCGCCTCGACCCACGGCGCGGTCCGCTGCAGGCGCTCACCGGTGAAGACGTAGAGCATGAGGAACCGGTCCACCGTGCGGACCAGCGTCTCGGTGTCGACGTCGGTGAGGAACAGGTCCGCGTGCCGGGGCGTGAAGCCACCGTTGCCGCCGACGTAGAGGTTCCAGCCGTTCTCGGTCGCGATGATCCCGACGTCCTTGGACCGGGCCTCCGCGCACTCGCGGGCGCAGCCGCTCACGGCCAGCTTGATCTTGTGGGGGGCCCGCAGGCCGCGGTACCGGAGCTCCAGCTGCACGGCGAGCGACGTGCTGTCCTGGACGCCGTACCGGCACCAGGTCGAGCCGACGCAGGACTTCACGGTGCGCAGCGACTTGCCGTAGGCGTGGCCGCTCTCCATGCCGGCGTCCACCAGGCGCTGCCAGATCGCCGGCAGCTGGTCGACGCGGGCACCGAACAGGTCGATCCGCTGGCCGCCCGTGATCTTCGTGTACAGCCCGAAGTCCTGGGCGACCTGCCCGATGGCGATGAGCTGCTCGGGCGTGCACTCGCCGCCGGGCATCCGGGGTACGACGGAGTAGCTGCCGTCCTTCTGCAGGTTGGCCAGCATGTGGTCGTTGGTGTCCTGCAGCGTCCCCTGCTCGCCGTCGAGGATGTAGCCGTTGCCGAGGCTGGCGAGGATCGACGCGGCCGCCGGCTTGCAGATGTCGCAGCCCTTGCCGGTGCCGTGCTCGCGCAGCAGCTGCTGCCAGCTGCGGATGCCCTTGACGCGGATGGTCTCGAACAGCTCCGAGCGGCTGAGCGGGAAGTGCTCGCAGAGCGCGTTGCTGACCGCGATCCCCTGGGCCGCGGCCTCCTTGGCCACCAGCGACTTCACGAGGTTGAGGCAGGAGCCGCAGCTCGTGCCGGCCTGGGTGCACTCCTTGACGTAGCCGAGCTCGGGGGTGTGCTGCGCGGCGGCGCAGATGGCGCCCTTCGTGACGGCGTTGCAGGTGCAGACCTGGGCCTCGTCCGGCAGCTCGAGCTGCGCCCCGGAGCCGCTGGGGGCGATGAGGTCCGCCGGGTTGAGGGTGAGGCTGCTGCCGACGAGCGGGCGCAGCGAGGCGTAGGCACCGGCGTCGCCGACGAGGATGCCGCCCAGCAGCCGCGTGGCGTCGTCGCTCACGACGAGCTTCTTGTAGACGCCCCCGACCGGGTCGGCCCACACCAGCTCGAGAGCGCCCTCGGTCTGCGCGAACGCGTCCCCGAAGGACGCGACGTCGATGCCGAGGCACTTCAGCTTGGTGGAGAGATCGGCGCCCTCGAAGGTCCCGGTGCCGCCGAGCAGCCGGTCGACGACGACCTCCGCCATCGCGTAGCCCGGAGCGACCAGCCCCCAGCAGCGGCCCAGCGCCGAGGCGCACTCGCCCACGGCGTACACGTCGGGGGCGCTGGTCCGGCAGGCCAGGTCGACCGCCACACCACCGCGCTCGGCGATCTCGAGACCGGCCTGCCGCGCGAGCGCGTCGGCCGGGCGGATGCCGGCGGAGAACACGACGATGTCGGTCTCCAAGGGCTCCCCTTCGGCGAAGGAGAGCTCCAGACCGCCTGGCACGTCGGCGATCTGCTGGGTCGAGGCGCCCAGCCGCACCGAGACGCCCAGGGCCTCGACGAGCCGGCGGAGCGCCTCGCCGCCACCGGCGTCGACCTGCACCGGCATCAGCCGCGGGGCGAACTCGACGACCGTCGTCTCGACGCCGAGCGTCTTCAGGGCGTTGGCGGCCTCGAGCCCGAGCAGGCCACCGCCCACGACGACACCACGCCGTGCCGTCGCGGCGGCAGCCTGGATCGCCTGGAGGTCCTCGATGGTCCGGTAGACGTACCGCCGGGGTCCGGTGCTGCCGTCGATCGGGGGCACGAACGGCGTCGAGCCGGTGGCCAGGACCAGGGCGTCGTACGACGTCACCGACCCGCCCGCCGTGGTCACCGTGCGGGCTTCGGTGTCGATCGCCACCGCCGGGTCGCCGAGCCGCAGGTCGACCGCCGGGTCGGTGACGGGGTTGAGGCCGAGCTCGGCGCCGTCGAACCACGTCGACAGGGCGACCCGGTCGTAGGCGTGCAGCGGCTCCTCGGCGAGCACGACCACGTCCCACTCGGCGGTCAGCCCGCGGGCGACGGCGGTCTCGACCACGCGGTGGCCGACCATGCCGTGGCCGACCACGACCAGGGTCCTCCGGTTCATGCCACCGTCCTCTCGAGGGTCGGCGGGCAGCTGGCCAGCAGGCCCTGCACCGCCGAGGTGCAACCACCGCAGCCGGTGGTGGCGCGGGTCTTGAGCGCCACCTCGGCGACGGTGCGGCAACCGCTGTCGCGCACCGCCCCTGCGGTGACGGCGTTGCAGGTGCAGACCAGGTCGTCGTCGGCCAGCACCTGGGGCGCGGACGTGCGGGGGGCGAACAGGAACGCGTGCCGGTCGGCGGGCATCGGCGTGCCGCGGTCGAAGGCCTGCGTGACCTTCCCCGCAGTCGTGGTGTCGCCGAGCAGGATGGCGCCGACGAGCACGTCGTCGCGGATGACCAGCTTCTTGTAGACGTGCCGCGCCGGGTCGCTGTAGACGACGACCTCCAGCCCGTCCCCGCTGTCCTCCGGCAACGGCCCGGTCTCCCCCATGGCTGCCACGTCCAGGTCCAGGGCCTTCAGCCGGGTGACGAGCCGTGAGCCGCGGTAGGACGCCTCGCGGCCCACCAGCACGTCGGCCAGCACCGCGGCCTGCTCCCACGCGGGCGCGACCAGCCCGTAGACCTCCCCGCGGTGCTGCGAGCACTCGCCGAGGGCGTAGACGTCCGGGTCGTCGGTGCGGAGCTGGTCGTCGACGAGGACACCTCTCTCGACGGCCAGCCCCGCAGCCCGGGCGACCGCGACGTGCGGCCGGACGCCGCAGGCGAGCACGACGAGGTCGCCCTTGACCTCGCGCCCGTCGGCCAGGCCGACACCCTTGACGCTGCGCGTCCCGAGCACCCGGCTCGCGAACGACCCGAGGTGCACGCCGACGCCGAGGTCCTCGACCGAGCGCCGCAGCACGTCGCCACCGGGGCCGTCGAGCTGCACGTCCATGAGGTGACCCATGCCGTGCACCACGTCGACATCCACGCCGTGCGTCATCAGGCCCCTGGCCGCCTCGAGGCCGAGCAGGCCGCCGCCGACGACGACGGCGCGCGTCGACCGCTTGGCGCGGGCGGCGATGGCGTCGCAGTCCTCGAGGGTGCGGAAGACGAACACGCCGTCGAGCAGCTTGCCGTCGGGACCGGCGACGCCGTGCACGGGCGGCACGATCGGCTCGCTGCCCGTCGCGAGGACCAGCGCGTCGTAGCCGCAGGTGAGCCCGTCGTCGGTGTGCACGGTCTTGGCCGCCCGGTCGATGCGGACCACGGCGCTGCCGAGGTACCGGCGGGCCCGGGCCACCGAGGTGAGGGTCACGTCCGCCGCCGGCCGCTTGCCGGACAGCACGTCGGAGAGCAGCACCCGGTTGTACGCCGGACGGAACTCGGCCCCGAAGACGGTGACGTCCAGGGACGGGTCGCGGGACAGCAGCTCCTCGACCAGTCGGGAGCCGGCCATGCCGTTGCCGATGACGACGATCCTCATGCGGTCAGCCGATCGATGCGGGCCGCGCAGGCCTTGAAGGCGGGCATCCGGGACGTCGGGTCCAGCCAGTCACCGGTGAGGCTGTTCGCGCGCTTCTTCCCCGCCCAGTGGAAGGGGACGAAGACCGTGTCGGGACGGATGGCGTCCGTCACCTTGGCCGCGAGCCACGCCTCGCCGCGCACCGTGGACACCTTGACGCGCTCGCCGTCGCGGACGCCGAGCCGGTCCGCCAGCTCTTCGTGCAGCTCGACGAAGGCGTCTCCCGGCAGCGCCGCGATCCGGCGGGTCTGGGCACCGGACTGGTACTGCGTGGCCACCCGGCCCGTCGTCAGCCGCAGCGGGTAGGCCTCGGTCAGCGGCTCGACCTCCTCCGGCTGGTCGACGGCGACGAAGCGGGCCCGGCCGTCCGGTGTGGCGAACCCGTCGAGGAACAGCCGCGGCGTCCCGAGGTGGTCGGTGGACGGGCACGGCCAGTGCAGCTGCTCACCGGCCGCCAGCCGGGCGTGGGTGATCCCGGCGTAGTCGGCGACGCCGCCGGCCGAGGCCCGGCGCAGCTCGTCGAACACCTCGGTCGGATCGGTCGAGAAGCCCTGTTCCCAGCCGAGCTCCGCGCTCAGGGCGTGCAGGACCTCCAGGTCCGACCACACGCCGGGCGGCGGGTCGAGCGCCTTGCAGCGCAGCAGTACCCGGCCCTCGAGGTTGGTCGTGGTGCCGGACTCCTCGGCCCACTGCGTCGTCGGGAGCACCACGTCGGCCAGCGCCGCGGTCTCCGACAGCACGAGGTCGCTCACCACGAGCAGGTCGAGCGACTGCAGCCTGCGGGCGACGTGTCGGGCGTTGGGGGCGCTGACGACCGGGTTGGACGCGAAGAGCAGCAGCGCCGACGGGCCACCACCCTCCCCGAGTGAGTCGAGCAGCTCGTAGGCACTGACTCCCGGACCGGGGATGTCGTCCGGGTGGACGCCCCAGACACTCGCCACGTGCTCACGGGCCGCCGGGTCGGTGATGGAGCGGTAGCCCGGGAGCTGGTCGGCCTTCTGGCCGTGCTCCCGGCCGCCCTGGCCGTTGCCCTGACCGGTGAGCGTGGCCCAGCCCGACCCGGGCGTGCCGGGGAGCCCGAGGGCCAAGGCCAGGTTGATCCAGGCCGTGGCGGTGGCGACGCCGTGGGCGTGCTGCTCCGCACCTCGGGCGGTGAGGATCATCGCGCGCTCCGCGCCGGCGAGCATCCGCACGGCCTGGCGCATCTCCGGCTCGGAGACCCCCGTCAGCCGCTCGACGCGGGACGGCCACCATGTGCTGACGAGCGCGTTGACGTCGTCGAAGCCGGTGGTGCGCTCGGCGATGTAGTCCTTGTCGACGAGTCCCTCGTCGACGGCCAGGAAGAGCAGCCCGTTGGCGAGGGCGAGGTCGCTGCCGGGCTGAGGAGCCAGGTGCAGGCCTGCCAGGTCGGCTGTCGGGGTACGACGTGGGTCCACCACGACGAGGTCGCCACCCCGGTCGAGCATCCGCCGCAGGTGCTGCACGAAGGGCGGCATCGTCTCGGCAGGGTTGCTGCCCACCAGCAGGACGCAGTCGGCGTCACCGAGGTCCGCGAGCGGGAACGGCATCCCCCGGTCGACACCGAACGCGCGGTTGCCCGCGGCCGCCGCCGAGCTCATGCAGAACCGGCCGTTGTAGTCGATCTGGCTGGTGCGCAGCACGACCCTCGCGAACTTGCCCAGCAGGTAGGCCTTCTCGTTGGTGAGGCCACCTCCGCCGAAGACGGCGACCTTGTCGCGGCCGCCCTGCTGCGCCTGGGTGATGCCGGTCACGACACGGTCGAGCGCCTCGTCCCACGTCGTGGCGCGCAGCGCTCCGCCCTTGTGGTCGCGCACGAGAGGCGACGTGAGCCGCTCGGGGCTGCGCAGCAGGTCAGCGGACGTCCACCCCTTGCGGCACAGCCCGCCCGCTCCAGCAGCCACCTCACCGGACGCGGACACCGTCATGCCGCACTGCAGGGCGCAGTAGGGGCAGTGGGTCGCGGCGGGCACACGGCAACGTTCAGCGCTGGGTGTCTCACCGCCGTGTCCCGACTGTGTCGGGCATGTGACGTGGTCCTCAACCTGCGGATCTCACGACGTGCGGCTCTCGCTGACACCTCAGGGAAACAAGCAAGTAACGAGGAACCTGCACCGTGGTCGCGTGGACGACCTCCCCCTGTCCGGTTTCACGGTTGCCGTGACGGCTGCGCGCCGCCGCGAGGAGCTGAGCAACCTGCTCGAGCGCCGCGGTGCGCGCGTGGTGGAGGCGCCGGCGATCCGGATCATCCCCACCGGCGACGACGACCTGCTGCGCGCGGCGACCGAGCTCTGCGTCACCGACCCGCCGGACGTCGTCGTGGCCACCACAGGCATCGGCTTCCGCGGGTGGATGGAGGCAGCCGACGGCTGGGGGCTCGGCGAGCCGCTGCGGGCGCAGCTGCAGCAGGCGGAGCTGCTCGTGCGCGGACCGAAGGCGAAGGGTGCGGTCCGGGCCGCCGGGCTGGCCGAGTCGTGGTCGCCGGACAGCGAGTCCAACGACGAGGTCCTCAGCCGGCTGCTCTCCGACGGCGTCGTCGGGCGCCGCGTCGCCGTCCAGCTGCACGGCGAGCCGCTGCCGGACTTCTGCAACGCACTGACCAAGGCGGGTGCCACCGTGATCGAGATCCCGGTCTACCGCTGGATGCCGGCGGCCGACATCAGGCCGCTGCGCCGGCTCGTGGATCAGGTCGCCACCAAGCAGGTGGACTGCGTCACGTTCACGTCCGCACCCGCCGTGGCGAGCATGCTCAAGGTGGCAGCGGACGAGGGGCGCGGCGACGCGCTGCTCACCGCGCTGCGGACCGAAGTCCTCGCCGCCTGCGTCGGCCCGGTCACCGCCGCCCCCCTGCAGCGGCTGGGCGTCCCGACCGTGCAGCCCGAGCGCGCCCGGCTGGGGGCCCTCGTCCGTACCGTGGTCGAGGAGCTGCCGACCCGCCGCACCCGCGCGATCAGCGCGGGCAACCACGAGCTGAGACTGCGCGGCCACAGCGTCCTCGTCGACGGCACCGCCGTGGCACTCACCGCACGGCAGGCCGCGGTGCTGTCCGCGCTGGTCGGCAGCGGGGGCCGGGTGCTGTCGCGCGCGGAGCTGCTGAAGCTGGCCTGGCACGACGAGCCGGCCGACGAGCACGCCGTGGAGATGACCGTGGCGCGGCTCCGCAGCGCCCTCGGGCCGGCCGGCAGCGTCGTCCAGACGGTCGTGAAGCGCGGCTACCGGCTCGCCGTCTCACAGCCCTGATCCGGCCCGGTGCGCGCAATGTGACAACCCGGGTCACCTTCCGACACCTGCGTGTTTCCCGGCGTTCCTAGCGTCCCTCCGCAACAGCGAACCGCTCCCGATGGAGGAACAGCAGATGACGGCAACGCTCGATCAGGTCGAGGCAACACCCAACGGGTGGGTCGACGAGTGGGACCCGGAGAACCCGGCGTTCTGGGAGGCCAGCGGCAAGAAGGTCGCCCGGCGCAACCTCGTCTTCTCGATCCTGTCGGAGCACATCGGCTTCTCGGTCTGGACCATGTGGTCGGTCCTGGTGCTCTTCCTCGGCATCAAGTACGGCTTCCCCGGCCCGAAGAACATCGGCAAGGCGATGTACCACGGGCACCTGGTCACGAAGGCCGACGTGCTGCACGCCGCCAGTGACAAGTTCCTGCTCATCTCCGTCCCGGCGGCCATCGGCTCCTTGCTGCGGCTCCCGTACACCTTCGCGGTGGCGAGGTTCGGCGGTCGCAACTGGACGGTCATCAGCGCGCTGCTGCTGCTCGTACCGCTGGTCGTGACCTACGCGGTCCTCGAGCCCGGCGTCTCCTACGGCACGCTGCTGATCTGCGGCGCGCTGGCAGGTGTCGGCGGCGGCAACTTCGCCTCGTCGATGGCCAACATCAACTCCTTCTACCCCGACCGCCTGAAGGGTCGGGCCCTCGGCCTGAACGCCGGCGGCGGCAACCTCGGCGTCGCAGCGGTGCAGCTGGTCGCCCTCGCGGTCATCGCCTACCAGGGCAAGCTGACGGCGAACCCCCGCACCCTCATCGCGATCTACATCCCGCTCGTCCTCGTCGCCGCTGCGCTCGCCTGGTTCAACATGAACAACCTCACCGGCGCGAGGAACGCCAAGCGCGCCATGCGCGACGTCTGCAAGGACCCGCACACCTGGGTGATGTCGTTCCTCTACATCGGGACCTTCGGCTCGTTCATCGGCTTCGGGTTCGCGTTCGGCCAGGTGCTGACGACGCAGTTCAAGGCCGACTACCCGACCCCGCTCGACGCGGCGTACCTCACGTTCCTCGGTCCGCTCGTCGGCTCGCTCATCCGCCCGGTCGGTGGCTGGCTCGCCGACCACCTCGGCGGCGCCCGGGTCACTGCCGTCAACTTCGTGCTCATGGGCGGCGCCGCCACGGTGGTCCTCATGGCCTCGCAGCACAAGTCGCTCGACCTCTACCTCATCGGCTTCCTCGCCCTGTTCACCTTCTCCGGGATCGGCAACGGCTCGACGTACAAGATGATCCCGGCGATCTTCAAGCAGCGCACCGAGTCCTTCCACGAGGCGCAGCGGATGTCCGGCGCCCTGATCGGTCTCGCCGGTGCCATCGGCGCCTTCGGCGGCGTGCTCGTCAACGTCGCCTTCCGGCAGAGCTTCCTGCACTCCGGCAAGGCCGACAGCGCCTACATCGCGTTCATCGCGTTCTACGTCGCCTGCCTCGTCCTGACCTGGGCCGTCTACCTGCGGCCGGGTCGCAGCCTGCAGCGCGTCTGATCTCGCGCCTGTCGGGTTCCTGACAAGGGGGGCGGCCGGGTTGTCCGGGTATGGCTAGGTTCCTCGCCTGTACATGCCGATCGTGCCAGCCACTGGGGGTGCTGGCCCGGGCCCCTCGGGGCGCGGAGACGGCATCGCGGAGGGGGGCCTCATGCCGGGTCTGCGCAAGCTTGTCTTCACCTCGGGCGCGTCAGCGCTCATGCTGCTGTCCTGGATGCCACCGGCGTTCGCGACCGACGGCTCGCTGCCGGGCGGCACACCGATCTCGGTGGACATCACGTCACCTGCCGACGGCAGCAGCGTGCCGTACGGCAGTGACCTCTCGTTCACCGGTACGGCGAGCGTCGGCGGAGCCGACACCACGCCGCACACGGCACTCGTCTACGACGTCGACGTGTCCGGGAGCACCCAGACCATCGCGAGCCCGCAGTCGGGGGCGCAGTGCGGTGACGTGAACACCGACGGCACACCCGGGACCGTGCTCGACTGCGAGGTCAAGTCGCTGCTCAACCTCAACCAGCAGGCCGTCAACCACGGCTCCGTGGCCGACGTGGGTGCCGTGGCACTCGGGGGCGCCGGAGGTGGCAGCGGCGTCGGGGACTCGGTCAAGGGCGACGTGGTCCCGACCAGCGGCATCCAGCTCCTCACGACGCCCACCGCGGACATCAACAACGCCGGCGGGCGCGACATCGAGCAGGTCCTGAAGTCGACCTTCATCCCCGGCTTCAACCTCTTCTCCCACGTGCAGGCCACCTCGTCGAACACCAACTACGAGGACAACGTCATCGAGGCGAACAACGACATCGCCGCCAGCACCGCGACGGCCAAGGTGATCGTCCTCGTGTCCGACGGCCTCCCGACCATCGGCAACTCCGGACTGCCCGGCGCCGACTTCCAGGGCCGGTTCCCGAACGCTGCCGCGTTCCGGACCTGGGTGGACTCGGTGACCCCTGCCAACACGAAGTTCGTCACCTTCGCGGTGGGCGCGAACGCCGTCTGCAACCCCGCGGTGTTCAACGGCTGGGGCACCCTGCAGGACATCGCCGCGGCGACCGGCGGCACCTGCTCCCAGGTCGTCGACCCGGCCGCCCTGCCCGACTTCCTCCCGCAGGTCATCAACTCGCAGCTGCTCGGTCTCGACCTCGAGGAGGGCGCGAGCAGCTTCGCGGTCACCAGCGACCCCGCCCTGCCGGCGAACGGTCCGGTGAGCGCGACCTGGAGCTCGACCGTGCCCAGCCCGACGCCCGGGTCGCACACCTACTGCGCCTCTGCGAACGGGCAGGACGCGGGCGGCACGGGCTCGGTGAAGGAGTGCGTCGACGTCGACGTCGTGGCGGTCAACCCGGGCGGTCCGTACGGCGGCAACAGCACCGACACCGAGGGCAGCGCCGTGCCCATCAGCGCGGTCGTCAACGGCGGTGCCGTCTTCGACCACTGGACGTACGACGCGTCGGGAGTGGACGCGGGCGCGACCTGCTCCTTCGCTGACGCCGGTGCGCCGTCGACGACGGTGACCTGCACGGACGACGGGGTCTACACCCTGAAGGCCGTCACCGACGTGGAGTCCCGCACGGCCACGCTGACCCTGGGCAACGCCGCACCCGACCTGCAGCCGCTGACGCTGTCGTCCAGCGGAACGGTCTTCGCAGGCAGCGCGCTCACGGTCACCGGCCACTACACCGACGCCGGGGCCAACGACACACCCACCTGCTCCGTCGACTTCGTCACCGAGGGAGCGAGCGAGACCGGGACCGTCACGGATGCCGCCGGCAGCGGTGACTGCAGCGCCACCCACATCCTGACGCAGACCGGGCCGCACACCATCACGATGGCGATCGACGACCAGGACGGCGGCACCGACAGCGAGCAGACGGTCGGCGAGGTCGACGTCGTCAGCTTCTCGATCAACCCGGGCTCCGAGCAGGACGGCTCCTACGCCGGCGTGGAGGGCACGGCGGTCCACCCGTCGGTCGACGTCCCCGACGGCACCTCCCTGACGTGGAGCGTGACCCCGTCGGCGCCCGTCGACCCGGGCACCGACTGCGTGATCGACGACCCGTCCAGCAAGACGCCCGCCGTCACGTGCGACGACGACGGCGCGTTCACGCTGCACGTGGACGCCACCCTGAACGGCTCGCACGCCTCCGGCGACATCCCGATGACGATCGCGAACGCCGACCCGGTGCTCGCGACGCCGACGCTGAGCCCGAGCGGCACGGTCCTGACCGGCACCACGGTGACCGTGACGGGCAGCTTCAGCGACCCGGGCAGCAACGACGCGCACACCTGCTCGGTGGTCTGGAGCGACGGGGCGACGTCCACCACGGTCGTCGACGAGACGGCCGGCGCCGGCACGTGCACCGCCAGCCGGTCCCTCGACACCGCCGACACCTACACGGCGACGATGACCGTCGACGACTCCGACGGCGGCACGGCGCAGGCCACCAGCGACCCGGTGTCGGCGATCGACATCACCATCAACCCGGGCAGTGGCCCGGGCGGCGCCTACACGGGCGTCGAGGGCAGTGCTGTCCACCCGACGGCGACCGTCCCCTCAGGGACGACCCTGAGCTGGTCGGCCGCGCCTGACTCGGGGACGGACGCCGGCGCCGCCTGCGCGGTCGCAGGGACCTCGACGGCACCTGCGATCACCTGCACCGACGACGGCGCCTACACGATCACCGTGACGGCGACCCGCTCAGGTCACACGTCGTCGGCGACCGTCCCGCTGCTGCTCGACAACGTGGCTCCGGTGACGGGCACGTCGTCGCTCAGCGCGACGGTCGTGCCCATCGGCACCAGCGTGACGGTGACGACACCGTTCACGGACGCCGGCACCAACGACACCCACACCTGCACCGTGCGGTGGGACGACGCGCTCACAGCCGTGGCCGGGACCGTCACCGAGTCGGCCGGAACGGGGTCGTGCCGGAGGACAGACAGCTTCACGACGCCGGGCATCTACCGGGTGGTCAGCACGGTCACCGACGACGACAGCGGGTCGGGCGCCTCGACCTACGAGTACCTCGTGGTCTACGACCCCTCGGCCGGCTTCGTGACCGGCGGCGGGACGGTCAACGTCGCACCAGGGTCGTACCCGACCGTCCCGGCGCTGACCGGCAAGGGCACCTTCGGCTTCGAGTCGAAGTACAAGAAGGGCACGTCCACGCCGACCGGCAACACCGAGTTCCAGTTCCACGCCGCGAGCTTCAACTTCAGCTCGGTCGACTACCAGTGGCTGGTGGTCTCCGGGGCGAAGGCGCAGTTCAAGGGCACCGGCACCGTGAACGGCGCGAGCGGCTACGGCTTCCTCGTGACCGCGACCGACGGCCAGGTGACCGGCGGCGGCGGCGTCGACAGGTTCCGGATCAAGATCTGGGAGCTGGCGAGCGGCACGACCGTGTTCGACAACAGCATGGGGTCGAGCACGGACATCGACTCGGCGAGCCCGCAGGCGCTCACCAGCGGCAGCATCGTGATCCACGCCGCCAAGTAGCCCGCCGCCGGTGCCCCGGCCCGTCCTCGGACGGCCGGGGCACCGGCGTGTCCGCCACCAGAAACCCGGGCGACGCCGTCGGACTTCTCCCCTACGGTCGGCCCGATGACCGCGACCCGGGTGGAGACCCCACCGACCCCGTCGCCGGCGCCTCATGTCGCACCCGACCGGGCGCTCGGCTGGGAGCGGCTGCGCGGGCCCCTGACGGTCTGGGCGCTGGCCGCCGCGGCCGTCGCCGCGCTCGGCGAGTCCCTCGGGACTGTCGTGTCCGGTCGGCTGGTGCAGGCGCCCTCCGGTCGCCTGGTCGCCGTGCTCGCGGTCTGTGTGGTCGGGGGCGCGGTGCTGGACTCCGCCGGCCGCATCGTGTGGGCGCGCGTGGTGGACCACGCCGAGGGACGGCTGCGGACGGATCTGCTCCAGGTGGCGCTCGACCAGCCGTTGAGCACCCTGACCGAGACCGCCGTCGGTGAGATCTACGACCGCGTCGACGACGACACCCACGAGCTCGGGACCCTGCTGCGACGGATGGTCTGGGACCTCGCCCGGACGGTCCTGCGCACGGTGCCGCTCTGGGTCGTCGGGGGTCTGACGTGGTGGCCGGCGTGGTTCCTCTTCCCCCTCGTGGCCGGCCTGGTGTACGCCGCCGTGCGGCCGCTCACGCACGTGGTCGCGGAGCGCAAGCTGGCCGAGGAGATCGCGTGGACGGACCACACCGCCGTGCTGGAGGAGGGCATCGCCGCCCGGGACGACCTGCGTTCCAGCCTGGGCCAGGCCTTCCTCGTACGACGGTGCGCCGAGCTCTCCGCCGAGCTGCTCCGGCGGGTGACCGCGACGGCCGAGACGGCGAGCCGGCTGTCCCGGCGCTCGAGCCTGATCCTGCACGCGCTGCTCGCCGGCACCACGGTCTCGGGTGCCGCGCTCGTCAGCTCCGGGCACCTGTCGACGGCCTCCCTCGTCACGCTGTTCCTCGTCACGAGCGCGTTCGTCGGCCAGATCGACCAGGTCGGCCGGCACGTCCCCGACCTGCAGCAGGGCCTCGGCGCCCTGACCCGACTGCGCCAGCTGCTCGCCGTCGAGCCGGAACCCGCGGGTGGCCTGCCGGTGCCTCGTGGCCCGCTGGACATCTCCGTGCGCGGGCTGACCTTCAGCTACCCCGAGGGGACCTTCGCGCTCCGCGACATCGACCTGGAGATCCCCGCCGGTCGCACGGTCGCCCTCGTCGGCCGGACCGGGAGCGGCAAGTCCACGCTGGCTGCGCTGCTCTCGCGAGCGGTCGACCCGCCCCGGGGCACCGTCCTCGTGAACGGCATCGACGTCCTGGACCTCGACCTGCAGGCGCTGCGGTCGGTCGTCGGCGTGGTCACCCAGCGGACCGAGATCCTCGCCGCCAGCCTGGCGGACAACATCACGCTGTTCGCCGACGTCCCGCGCGAGACCGTCCTCGACGCCGTCGAGGTCCTCGGGCTGACGGACTGGGTGGCGGGGTTGCCACGCGGGCTGGACACACCGCTGGGGCCGGGCGGTTCCTCGCTGTCCGCCGGCGAGGAGCAGCTGGTGGCGTTCGCCCGGCTCCTCGTCCGCGACGTGCAGGTCGTCGTCCTGGACGAGGCGACGGCCCGCATGGACCCCTCGACCGAGGCGCGCGTGGTGCATGCCGCCGACGCGCTCCTCTCCCACCGGACGGGCGTCGTCGTGGCGCACCGCCTGTCGACGACCGCCCGGGCGCACCACGTCGTCCTGCTCGACCACGGGCGGGTCGCGCAGCAGGGACCTCGCCTCGAGCTGTCCGCGATGGCGGGCGCCTTCCAGGACCTGCTGCTGGCCGCCGGAGACGCCGGTGCGGCGGAGGCCGACCTCGGCGCCGCCCTGGGCAGTGCCCGCCGGTCCGGGACCCCCCTGCAGCTACCGGATCCGGGTCCCGGCCCACGGCTGGCTCGCGCGACGTGGCACCTGCTCCGCATCCACCCGCAGTGGGGGCTGCTCGGAGCCGCGCTGTTCCTCCTCTCGGCACTGCTGGGCGCGTACGGCGCCCTGACCGGGCTCGCCTGGGGGCACGTGGTCGAGGACCTGCACCGCGGACGCACCCCGTGGCTGTCGGGTGCCCTCCTCACCACCAGCCTGCTCGTCGGGCCGGTGTTCCTGTCGTGGGCGACCCGCCGCTACCCGCGGTGGTGGGTCGCCGGGATGCTGCGGGTCCGCCTCGCGACGCTGCTCGGCCAGACCGGCCAGCGCCGGCTGGCCCGCACCCCGCCGGGTGAGGTCGTCGCCCGGGCGTTGGATGCCGACCGGTTCGCGCGGTACGGCGACCGCTGGGTCGACCTGGCCAACGGGGTGCTCATCGTGGTCGTCACCGGGGTCGCGGCGAGGAGCATGCTGGCCGGCGCGGTCCTCGCGACCGTCATGGCCGTCTCCGCCACCGCCGCCCGCATCGGGTCCCCCGTGGCCGGTCGCTCGGCCGTCGCCTCGTCCGCCGCGCGAGCCCGGTTCGGACGCGCGCTCGTCTCCACTCTCGACTGCGCGCGCACCGTGAAGCTCGCCGCGGCCACACCGGCCCTGCAGCGGCACCTGCGTCAGGTCGACGGTGGCCGGGTGGAGGCAGCGGTCCTCGAGCACCGCGTCCAGGCGGTCCTGGACGGCGTCCCCGTCGTGCTCGTGAAGGCCGGCGTCGTGATCGCCTGGCTCGTGTTCCTGCTGGACGGCTGGGGGCTCGCGACGACGCTGCTCGTGACCACGGCGGTGAACGGCTTCGAGTGGTTCGGTCGGGTGGCCGGGGCGGTCATCACCGAGGCTCCAGGCGTCCGCGGCTGGCACCAGGCCACCTGCCGGCTGGCCGGCGGTGTCGACCTCGTCGACCTGCCACCCGGTGTCGACCTCGTGCACGGCACCGCGCCGGAGCCGCACACCGAGCCGGTGGAGCCCTTGCACCGCCTCGAGCTGCAGGGCCTCACGGCGGTGCACGACGACGGGACGCTCGGGGTGCAGGACGTCGACCTCACCGTCGACGCCGGCCAGCTGGTGCTGCTGCTCGGCCCCGTCGGGGCCGGCAAGTCCAGCCTGCTGGCCGCACTCGCCGGGCTCGTCCACCACGACGGCGCCCTCCGCTGGAACGGCGTCGAGGTGGCCGATCCGGAGCTGTTCCTGCGACCCGGCCGCGTCGCCTACGTCGGGCAGGTCCCCCGCGTGCTGTCGGGCACCTTCGCCGACAACGTCCGCCTGGACCACGCCCGGGAGGTGTCGGACGCGGTCGAGGACGCGCGCCTCACCCTGGACGTCCAACGAGCCGGCGGCGTCGGCTCCCTCGTGGGGCACCGCGGCGTACGCCTGTCCGGCGGGCAGGTGCAGCGCCTCGCCCTCGCCCGCGCCCTCGCCACCCAGGCGGAGCTCCTGGTCGCGGACGACGTCTCGAGCGCTCTCGACGCGCACACGGAGGTGGAGCTCTGGGAGGCCCTGCGCCGCAGGGGTACGACAGTGGTCGGCGCCTCCTCGAAGCGGGCCGCGCTGCGCGAGGCGGACCTCGTCGTCGTCCTGACCGACGGCCGGGTGCGGGCCACCGGCCCCTGGTCGCAGCTCGCCGCCGACTGGGACCACCTCGCGGGCTGACCGCCCGGAGGATCATCGTCCTCAGCTGTGCGCGGCCGCCTCGGTTGCGGCGACCGCGCCGATCCGGCGCAGGTCCTCTGTCAGAGCGCTGCTGCGATCGATGTGCGCCGTGACGAGACGGGACACGAGCCATTCCCACCAGCCGGGGCAGCGCGTCACGTCGAAGCTCTGCACGATCCGGGTCCCGGTGCCGACCGGCTCCAAGGTGATCCGCCAGTCGGTGCTGTCGACGAAGCGCCAGGTCGGGATCGTGCGCCACATGAGAGCGTGCGGCGCGTCGGCGACGAGCACCTCGCAGGTGCGGCTCCATGTCCACGGACCGGTCCGGTTGCGGCCTCGGAACCGCACGCCCGGAGCTGCCGAGGTCGCACCGCCGAGCCAGGTCACACGATCGCACTCGTGGCTCCACTCGCTGGTGCGGGTGACGTCGGAGACGATGCGCCACACCGCCTCGACGGGAGCGTCGACGACCACCTCGACACGACCTGACAGCGCTGCGTGCCGTCTTGCCATGACGGATCCCTCCTTCAGCCCTTGCGGGCACGTGGCGGCAGCAGCCGCTCGATGACGTCTGCCAGCCAGTCCTCGTACTGCTCCGGGGTCCAGCCGCGCAGGTCGGTGAGCATCCGGTAGACCTCCACGTCGGTGATCGCCCACAGCCCGTCGCACTCCGCAGCGGTGGGCGTCCGGCCGGCGACGAGGGTGGCAGCCCTCTGAACGTCCTCGTGCCGTCGCCGCTGCCCCTCGTTCCACCGGCGGGCGGCGCCGTCATCACTGAGCGCGGCCTCGCGCAGAGCAAGCACCAGCCCCGCGTTGCGCCGGTGGACGTCCAAGACCAAGCTCGCGGCGGCACGCGCTCGAGCAGGAGGCCGCCCGCGTCCGAGGGCCTGGAACTCCTCCCGCTCCGCCAGCGCCTTCGACTCCTCGTCGCCCACGACACCAACGTCGATGGCGGCCATGAGCAGGTCGCTCTTGGATCCGAAGCCCGAGTAGACGGTCTCGACGGCCACACCGGCCGCGCGAGCGACGTCACGCATCGATGTCCCGGCCCAGCCACGGTCGGAGAACATCAGGAGGGCTGCGTCCAGCACGACGTTGCGGGTATCTGCCGCCTGCTGCTGACGACGCTGCGACCGGTACGGCCGCCGCTGGCTGGCCTGGCCAGTGCTCATGTGACCCCTCCCCGCCAAAAGAGTAGAACAGCTCTGGATTGACCACAATGCCGTTCCAGTCAATTGCTCCAGACCGCCGTGCGCACGCTCCGGCATGATGACGGCATGCGTCTGCCGGTCATGCCACCCGTCTCGCCGATGCTCGCCAAGTCGGTGCCGGAGATGCCGGAGGGCGAGTTCCTCTACGAGCCCAAGTGGGACGGCTTCCGCTGCATCGTCTTCCGCGACGGTGACGAGGTGGAGCTCGGCTCGCGCAACGAGCGCCCACTGACGCGGTACTTCCCCGAGGTGGTCGAGGCGGTCAGGGCCAACCTGCCGGAGCGCTGCGTCGTCGACGGGGAGATCGTCATCATCGCGGGCAAGGGGCTCGACTTCGTCAACCTGCTCCAACGGATCCACCCCGCCGACAGCAGGGTGCGGATGCTCGCCGAGACGACCCCGGCGAGCTTCGTCGCGTTCGACCTGCTGGCCCTCGGTGACGACGACCTGACGAAGAGGCCGCAGGCGGAGCGCCGCGCGCTGCTCGAGAAGGCACTGAAGAAGGCCCAGCCACCGGTGCACCTCACGCCGGTGTCGGAGGACCCTGCGGTGGCCCGGGACTGGTTCCAGGTCTTCGAGGGCGCCGGCCTCGACGGGGTGATCGCGAAGCCTAAGGCTCAGACCTACCAGCAGGACAAGCGCGTGATGTTCAAGGTGAAGCACGCGCGCACCTGCGACGTGGTCGTCGCCGGCTACCGGCTCCACAAGAGCGGTCCCGTGGTCGGCTCGCTCGTCCTCGGGCTCTACGACGACCAGGGGAACCTGCAGCACGTCGGGGTCGCCGCCTCGTTCCCCATGAAGCGCCGCGCCGAGCTGATCGAGGAGCTGGCGCCGTACAAGACCGAGAGTGACCACCCCTGGGTCGGTGACGTGGTCCCCGAGCGCAACCCCAACCAGTCCGCCGGCAGCCGCTGGAACTCGGGCAAGGACCTGTCGTTCGTGCCGCTGCGGCCCGAGCTCGTCGCCGAGGTCGGGTACGACGCGATGGAGGGCACCCGGTTCCGGCACACCGCGCAGTTCAAGCACTGGCGACCGGACCGCACGCCGGAGTCGTGCACCTACGAGCAGCTCGAGCGGCCAGTGCGCTTCGACGTCAAGGAAGTCCTCAGCACGTGAGTGCGACTCTCGTCGCGTCGGACGTCACGGTCGTACGCGGTCCGCTGCTCGTGCTGTCGAAGGTCTCCCTGACCGTCGCACCGGGGATGCGCATCGGCGTGGTCGGCCCGAACGGGGTGGGCAAGTCGACGCTGCTGTCCTGCCTGGCCGGCGAGCTCGTCCCGGACAGCGGGTCGGTCGCGCTCGCGCCGCCGACGGCCAACGTCGGGCTGCTGCCGCAGGAGCCCGAGCGGCACCCGGGCGAGACCGTGGAGCGGTTCCTCCACCGGCGCACCGGTGTGACGGCGGCGCAGGTCGCCCTCGACCACGCGACGGAGCAGATCGAGACGCAGCCCGAGCTGTACGACGAGGCCTTGCAGCGCTGGCTCGACCTCGGCGGCGCCGACCTCGACGTCCGGGCCGAGCAGGTCTGCGCGGACATCGGCCTGTCCCCCGCGCTGCTCGCGTCCGACATGACGTCGCTGTCGGGCGGGCAGGCGGCCCGCGCCTCGCTGGCGTCGGTGCTGCTGTCCCGCTTCGACGTGTTCCTGCTCGACGAGCCGACCAACGACCTCGACTTCGCCGGGCTCGAGCGGCTGGAGCGGTTCGTCGACGAGCTGCAGGCCGGTCTGGTGCTGGTGTCGCACGACCGCGAGTTCCTGTCCCGCACGATCACCTCGGTGCTCGACATCGACGGGCCGCTGCGGACAGCGCGCCTCTACAACGGCGGGTGGGAGGCGTTCCTCGAGATGCGGGCGCTCACCCGGCAGCAGGCGCGGGACGCGTTCGAGACGTTCGCCGACAAGCGCGAGGGGCTCGTCGCGCAGGCCCAGCGGCAGCGCGAGCAGTCGGTCCGCGGCGCCTTGCGGGCGAAGCGGAAGATGCCCGACAACGACCGGGCCGCCCGGGGAGCGCGGATCGAGGCCGCGACCCACGCCGCCGGCCGGGTGAAGACCATCGAGGCGCAGCTGAACCGGCTCGACGAGGTGGACGAGCCACGCAAGGAGTGGCAGCTGCAGATGTCGATCGCCGCGGCGCCGCGGTCCGGTGACGTCGTCGCGGTCCTCTCGCAGGCAGTCGTCAGGCGCGGGTCCTTCGCGCTGGGGCCGCTCGACCTCCAGGTGGCGTACGGCGACCGGGTCGCCATCGTCGGCCCGAACGGCTCCGGGAAGACCACTCTGCTGCAGGCCCTGCTCGGCCGGATCCCCTTGTCCTCAGGGAGCTCCTCGCTCGGTGCCGGCGTACGGCTCGGCGAGGTCGACCAGGCGCGGTCGCTCTTCAGCGGCTCGATGTCGGCCACCGATGTGGTCAGGGAGCGGACAGAGTGGGTGCCTGCCGACCTACGCACCCTGCTGGCCAAGTTCGGGCTGCGCGGCGACCACGCGCTGCGGCCAGGGTCGTCGCTCTCGCCGGGTGAGCGGACCCGCGCGTCGCTGGCGCTGCTGCAGGCCGTCGGCGTCAACCTGCTGGTGCTCGACGAGCCGACCAACCACCTCGACCTGCCGGCGATCGAGCAGCTCGAGGAGGCCCTCGACGCCTACGAGGGGACGCTGCTGCTGGTCACCCACGACCGTCGCCTGCTGGAGGCCGTGCACGTCACCCAGACGGTGACCCTCCCTTCCCCCGTGCACACGACCGTGTCCTGAGCCACCGCTGGCACGCGTGCCGAGCCGCCGTGGAGGGGGCAGGGCGTGCAGGGGGGAAGGGACCTCCTGGAAGGATGCGGGAGGTGACCGCCTCCACCCCCCTCGAGCGCCTCGTCGACCTGCTCGACCTCGAGCAGATCGAGGTCGACATCTTCCGCGGCAAGCAGCCGGCGCACGACCCGCTCGGCATCCGGGTCTTCGGGGGCCAGGTCGCCGGTCAGGCCATGGTGGCCGCCGGCCGGACGGTTCCGGAGGACCGGCCGGTGCACTCGCTGCACGCCTACTTCCTGCGCCCCGGCGACCCGTCGGTGCCGATCGTCTACGAGGTCGACCGGATCCGGGACGGCCGGTCGTTCACAACCCGTCGGGTCGTCGCGATCCAGCACGGCAAGGCGATCTTCCACCTCAGCGCGTCGTTCCAGCTGCTCGAGAAGGGCCTGGAGCACCAGCGGCCGATGCCGTCGGTGCCCGCCCCGGACGGGCTGCCGTCGCTGCAGGACCGGATGCGGCAGTTCGACAAGGAGCTCGACGGCTGGTTCAGCCGGCCCCGGCCGATCGACATCCGCTACGTCACCGACCCGCCGCGGATCCTGCGCGAGCAGCCCGGACCCAAGGAGGCCCGGTCGCAGGTGTGGATGCGGGCCGACGGCACGCTCCCCGACGACCCGCTGCTGCACGTCTGCGCCGTGACGTTCGCCTCCGACATGACGCTGCTCGACTCGACGCTGCTCACCCACGGGCTGGCGATGGGCAAGGACCCCGTCATGCTCGCGTCGCTGGACCACGCGATGTGGTTCCACGAGCCGTTCCGCGCGGACGAGTGGTTCCTCTACAGCCAGGACTCCCCGCGCACGATCGGCAACCGAGGGCTGGCGCACGGCGAGATCTACACCCACGACGGACGGCTGGCCGTGACCGTCATGCAGGAGGGCCTGATGCGCGTCGTCGGGTGATTCCAGAACCTGTCCTGGTTCGTCCCTGGCCCGACGCCGACAGCGGTGCCAGCATGGGCGCTGGCCGGATCCGTTCTGGCTTCCGGCCCCGAGTCGGACAGGGGGGTGGTCCTGAGAATGGACGCCAGCATCTGCAACATCGAGCGTGACGGCGAGACCCGCACCTTCGCCGCCCACGGGCACGCCGTGCTGGGAAGCGCAGGTGGTCTCACGCTCTTGAAGGGCACGTTCGAACCCGGCTGGCGGTGGTCGACCGACATCGCCCCGCTCGCGGGGACGACGAGCTGCCAGGTCCGGCACCTCGGCTACGTCATCTCGGGCCGGATGCAGGTCCGGATGGACGACGGCTCCGAGACCACCATCGCGGGCGGCGACCTGTTCGACCTGCCGTCGGGCCACGACGCCTGGGTCCTCGGCGACGAGCCCTGCGTCATGGTCGACTACTCGGCCGATGCCACCCGCTACGCCACCGCGGGGAGCACGGCGTCGGCGGACGACACCTACATGACGCTCGTCCGTCGGGGCTACCAGGCCTTCAACACCGGCGACATCGAGACGCTCACGACGATCCTGTCGCACGACGTCGTCCAGCACGTGCCCGGCAACAGCCAGGTCGCGGGCGGGTACAAGGGCATCGACGCGGTGCTCGGCTACTACGGCAAGCTCGCCGAGCTCACCGACGGCACCTTCCGCGCCGACCTGCTGAACGTCTTCGGCGACGGTCACGGGCACGTCACCTCCGTGCACCAGATCACCGCGACGCGCAACGGGACGACCCGCGTCAGCCGCGGCGGCATCCTGTTCACGTTCCTCGGCGAGCGGGCGACCGACCTGCTGGAGCTCCGCGAGGACCTCGCCGGCGACGACGCCTTCTTCGCCTGAGAGCCCTCAGCCGTCGGGGTAGTTGGGGTCGGGCGGGTCGCCGCGCTGCCGCCGCTTGCGTGACGGCTGCACGCGCAGCGGCTCGCCCTCCTGCTTCGCGAACTGCGGCGGGAACGGTGCCTCGCCCTCGCCCTGCGACTCGTAGAGCTCGAGCAGCGGCGTGATGTCGTGGTGCACGTCGTCGATGGCGGCGTGCACGTCGCCGAGCTCGGCGAAGCGGTCCCGCATGGTCCAGATGTCGAAGTCCTCGACCCGAGCCGTGGGCACCTCCGCCCACAGCAGCGGCGCGGACACGTAGGCCATCCGCGACGCGCGTACGGAGTACGCCGACGCGATGGTCTGGTCACGCGCCATCCGGTTGAAGTCGAGGAAGACCCGCGCGCCGCGCTCCTCGCGCCACCAGCGCGCGGTGGCGAGCTCCGGCCGCCGGCGCTCGATCTCGCGCGCGATCCCCACCGTCGCGTGCCGCACCTGCGTGAAGGTCCACGCCGGCTGGACCCGCAGGTAGACGTGGATGCCCTTGGACCCGCTGGTCTTGGGGAAGCTGACGAAGCCCAGCTCGTCGAGGAAGGCCTTCACCTCCAGCGCCACCTCGACCACGTCGTCCCAGTCGGTCCCCGGCATCGGGTCGAGGTCGATGCGGAGCTCGTCGGGAGACTCGGTGTCGGTACGACGTGACGGCCACGGGTGGAAGTCCAGCGTGCCCTGAGTGGCCGCCCAGGCGACGTGCGCGACGTCCACCGGGCACAGCTCGCGGGCCGTCCGGCCGGACGGGAAGGCGACCGTGGCCGACTCGAGCCACGGCGGGGCGTGGTCCGGCAGCCGCTTCTGGTAGATCGCCTCGGTCTCCGCCCCGCCCGGGTGCCGCTTCAGGACGGTCGGTCGCTCGTACAGCGCCCGGACGACCCCGTCGCCGACCGCGAGGTAGTACTCGACGAGGTCCAGCTTGCGGCCGCGCCCCTCGGGCAGGCCGCTGAAGTAGGTCTTCTCGGGGTTCGTGACCTTGACCGTGCGCTCACCTGTCGGCGTGTCGATGGCGAGCTCGACGAAGGGGTCCGGCATGACGTCATCCTGCGGTAAGGAGGACGGAAGGAACACACCGACACCCCCGCTCGCTGTGTCAGGTGTGAGACGCCTCTTCAGGAAGGACCGCCCCGTGGACAGCACCCGCACCTACCCCGTGACGAAGACCGACGAGGAGTGGCGCGCGACTCTGTCGCCCGAGGAGTACGCCGTGCTCCGCCAGGCCGGCACCGAGCGGCCGTGGACGGGTGAGTACAACGACACCAAGACCGAGGGCGTCTACTCCTGCCGGGCGTGCGGCGCCGAGCTGTTCCGCAGCGACGCGAAGTTCGACAGCCACTGCGGCTGGCCCAGCTTCTACGAGCCCAGCGACAAGGACAACGTCGAGCTGCTCGAGGACAACAGCCTCGGCATGCGGAGGGTGGAGGTCCGCTGCGCGAGCTGCGGCAGCCACCTGGGGCACGTGTTCGACGACGCCCCCCAGACGCCGAC
>CAMLIA010000009.1 GCA_946479905.1 uncultured Frankiales bacterium
CGGTACTTCGGCAGCATCCCGGCGTGGTGCACCCCGATGCCGTGCCGGACCAGCCGGGACAGCGTCTGGCCGAAGCGGGTGGTGAAGCGGAAACCGCCTATCAGCGCGGCGATCTGGTCCTTCTCGTCACGGGTGCAGACGTTGACCGACATCAGCGCCTGGGCCCGCTCGATCGCGGACTCCTGGGTGGCGTGCACGACGTAGACCGGCGCCTGGTGGGTCTGCAGCAGCTCCTCGAGCTTCTCGTGCAGCGGGTCGAGCGACCACTCGAACGACAGCGGGATCGGCCGCTCGGCGTGCGCGACCTCGGCGGTCTCCCGGCCGGTCCGGCGGGTGAGGTCCTCGCGGATGGCGCTGGTGTCCCCGAGGGTCGCCGACATCAGCAGGAACTGCGTCGTGGTCATCTCCAGCAGGGGCACCTGCCAGGCCCAGCCGCGCTCCGGGTCGCCGTAGTAGTGGAACTCGTCCATGACGACCAGCCCGACGCCCGTCTCGGTGCCGTGCCGCAACGCGCGGTTGGCGAGCACCTCGGCGGTGCAGCACAGGATGGGCGCGTCGGCGTTGACCGCGGCGTCACCGGTCGCCATGCCGACGCTCTCGGCGCCGAACACGTCGCAGAGCGCGAAGAACTTCTCGCTCACCAGGGCCTTGATGGGCGCCGTGTAGACCGACTGCCTGCCCTCGGACCAGGCGGCCAGGTGGGCGCCCAGCGCGACGAGCGACTTGCCGCTGCCCGTCGGTGTCGCCAGCACCACGTGGTTGCCGGCGAGCAGCTCGAGCAGCGCCTCCTCCTGCGCGGGGTAGAGCGTGACGGGTGCCCAGTCGGTGAACGCCTCGAGCACCGCGTCCGGCCCACCGGCGACGGGCTGGAGGCTCACCCGGTCATCCTGTCAGCCTGGGCGCCGGAGACGATGTGAGGGAAGCCGTGGTCAGGCACGGTCCCTCTCACATCGTCGGGCGTCAGCGGCCGCGGCGGGGCGCGGACTGGCCGGCGCGGGCGGCCAGCTCGGCGCGGGTGCGCGCAGGGGCCTGCGGGGAGGTGGCCCGGCGCGGGTTGCGGGCCTTGGCGGTCGGCGCCGTGCCACCGGAGGCCGCGGTGCGGGTGGCCTCGCGGGCCTCGGGGCTCGAGACGGCGTGGCCGCGGGCCGGGCTGGCGGCACGCGAGCCGCCGGGGCGCGAGCCGGAGCGGGGGCTGCCGGAGCGCTGGGGAGCCTGCTCGCGCAGGCTGCGGGAGGCACGCGCCCCGCGGGCCTGGCGCTGGCGGGTCGGCTGGGCCTGCTCCACCGGCGCGACGTAGTCGACGAGCGGCGCCGCCGGGCCGGCCAGCTCCGCGATCGCCGGGTCGCCCGGGCGCACGGTGCGGGTCTGCGGGGCGATGCCGGCCTGCTTGGTCATGGACCGCACGTCCCTGGCCTGCTCCGGCAGCTGCAGCGTCACGACGACGCCGCCGGCGCCGGCGCGGGCGGTCCGGCCCGAGCGGTGCAGGTACGCCTTGTGCTCGGTGGGCGGGTCGACGTGCACGACGAGGGCGACGTCGTCGACGTGGATGCCGCGGGCCGCGATGTCCGTGGCGACGAGCACGCGGGTGCTGCCGTCCATGAAGGCCGACAGGTTGCGCTCGCGCGCGCCCTGGCTGAGGTTGCCGTGCAGCTCGACCGCCGGGATGCCGGCCATCGACAGCTGCTTCGCGAGCTTCTTGGCGGTGTGCTTGGTGCGCATGAACAGCACCGCGCGGTCCCGGCCGCCGGCGAGGCCGCGGACGACGTCGAGCTTGTCGGCGGCGGAGACGGCGAAGACGTGGTGCTCCATCGTGCTGACGGGGGCCACCGCGGGATCGACCGAGTGCGTGGTCGGGCTCGACAGGTAGCGCTTCACGAGCACGTCGACGCCGTTGTCCAGCGTCGCGGAGAACAGCATCCGCTGCCCCTGCTTGGGCGTCTGGTCGAGCAGCCGCTTCACGGCCGGGAGGAAGCCGAGGTCGGCCATGTGGTCGGCCTCGTCGAGGATGGTGATCTCGACCGCGGACAGGTCGGCGAACCGCTGCTGGATGAGGTCCTCGAGCCGGCCGGGGCAGGCGATGAGGATGTCGACGCCCGGTGCGAGCGCCTTCACCTGCGGCTGCTGGCCGACCCCACCGAAGACGACGGCGGTGGTGAGCCCGGCGATGTCCGCGAGCGGCTTGACGACCGCGAGCACCTGGTTGGCGAGCTCGCGGGTCGGGACGAGCACGAGGCTGCGGGCCTGCCGGCTGCGGCGGGTGCCGCCGACCAGGCGCGCGACGAGCGGGAGGCTGAAGGCGAGGGTCTTGCCGCTGCCGGTGCGGCCGCGGCCGAGGACGTCCCGGCCCGCGAGGGTGTCCGGGAGGGTGGCGGTCTGGATCGGGAAGGGGGAGGCGATGCCCTGGCGCGCCAGCTCGGCGCACAGGACGGTAGGCACGCCGAGATCGGCGAAGGATGCGGTGTTCACGTGTTCCTCTAAGTAGACGGTCCCGGGGAGCTCTCACAACGCGTGATGACGCGGTACATCACCTGGGACACGTCCAGTGTCGCAGATCGCGGCGCCGGTGGCTGGCAGGCTGGTGCGATGCTCGTCACGTTGGAGGGGTTCCACGCGGTCAAGCACGCGCTGCGGTTCGCCCCTTCGCAGGTGCGCCGGGTCAGCGCCGTCGACCCTGCGGCGGCCGTCGCCCTGTGCGAGCGGCTGGCGCCCGACCTGGCGGACGCCTTCGCGGCACGCGTGGTCACGGGCCCGAGCGACCACCCGACAGGGGTCGCCGGTGAGGCCGAGCGACCGGCAGAGGACAGGTCGGTGCTGGCACGTCGTACCTCGCCGCTGGTGGTGCTCGACGACCCGCGGCACCCGGGCAACGCCGGCGCGGCCATCCGGGTCGCCGCAGCAGCGGGGGCGAGCGGGGTCGCGGTGGTGGGCGCGCTGGACCCGTGGCACCCCGCGGTGCTGCGCGGCGCGGCGGGGCTGCACTTCGCGCTCCCGGTGCTGTCCGCCGGTGTCGCGGACCTGGAGGGTCTCGTGTGGGCGCTCGACGCGGGAGGGGCGCCGCTCGACGAGGTCCCGGACGACGTGGTGCTCGTCGTGGGCAGCGAGCGCGCCGGCGTGTCCGCACCGCTGCGGGAGCGCGCGGACCGGGTCGTCTCGCTGCCGATGACCCCGGGCGTGTCGTCGCTCAACCTCGCGACGGCGCTGTCCGCCGCGCTCTACGCCTGGCGGCTCAGGCAGCGTCCCTGAGCGCCTCGCGGGTCCGGCGCGTGACGCCGCGCACGAACTCCGGTGGCAGCGCGTTGTCGAGCGCGTGCCGCAGCAGCAGGGCCATCGAGTAGTCCGGCTCGCTGCGCAGCGCGCGTTCCAGCGCGATCGTCGTGACCGCCCCACCTCCGTCGCAGTAGGTCACCCAGGCCAGCGTGGTGCAGACCGGCGCGTCGTACGGCGGTGGTGTCCGCCGTGCGACGTCCTCGAGCAGCCGTCGCAGCGCCGGCTGCTCGGGCTCCCACAGCGCCGCCACCGAGTCGCGCACGACGAGGTCACGGAGGCAGGCGGCCAGCACCGCGGACTGCTGCGGGCTCGGTGCCCAGCGAGGGTCGTCGGCCGCAGCCAACGCCTGCGTCCACGCCGCGACCGCCTCGCGCCGGGCGAGGTCCAGGCCGCCGTCGACGACGGCCTCGGCGTAGCTGCGGGTGGCCCGCTCGCAGTCCTGCAGGGCCTGCTCCTCGGCGAGGAACGACGGGCCGGCCAGGCTGCGCTCGAGGTCGTCGCGCGTGCCGAGCTGCACGTCCCCGCGGGCCAGGTGCTCCAGCCGCAGCGTCTCGACGACCGCGGAGTCCTGGTCCTGGTCCACCGGGGCGCCCTCGGCCGGGCAGCACGGGCCGTCGCAGAGGTAGGAGAAGAAGCGGCCGTCCCTCACCAGCAGCGCCTCCGTGATGATCAGGTCGTCCAGCGCGTCGACGAGCGACTCCATCAGGGCGGCCCGCGGCCGCAGCTCAGCGTCGGGCTCCGCCGTGTAGACCACCATCACCACGCGCGTCGCCTGCTGGCCGCGGACGACCTCGACGACCGAGGCGACGAGGTCGTCCTCCAGCGCGGCCGGGGGGAGGTCGACACGCATCATCAGGCCGGTGCGTCCCCGGGGCTCGTGGCAGCAGACGACCACCAGGCTCTCGGTGGGGGTGTAGCCGAGCTGCACCGGCAGCGCGGCCACCAGCTGGCCGGGCGTGGTCATCCGGACGACCGCCTTCGGCGGGGCCAGCCGGCGCGGGCGGTGACGAGGTGTCCTTCTCATGGACCGGCAGCCTGGCCGCTGCGGGTTGTGGATGACGGCGCGCGCGCAGATCTGTGGACTACCCGCAGAACAGGGCGCAGACCACCGCCGGGTCCTGCTCCTCGTCGACCAGCAGCAGCACGTCGTCGTCGGGCTGCAGCACCGTGTCGCCGCGGACGGGCAGCAGCGTCCCGTCCCGCAGCACCAGGCTGATCCACGTGCCCTCGGCGAGCCCCGGGACGTCGGCGATCCGCTTGCCGTCCGCGACCGCTCCGGCCTCCACCGTCACGCGGTGCACGCCCTGCGGCTCGTCGCGGACCCGGACGCCGAGGCTGAACGGCTCCGGGTCGACCCGGCGCATCCGGACGCCCAGCCGCTCGGCGACCACCGGCACCAGGGAGCCCTGCAGGGCCACCGAGACCACGACGGCGACCACCACGATCCCGTAGAGCCGCTCGCCGTCCCGCAGCTCCAGCAGCATCGACCCGAGGAGCAACGGCACGGCGCCCTTCAGACCGGCGAACAGCACGAACCCCTGCTCACCCCGCGTCAGCTTCGCGGGCAGCAGCAGCGGCCACCCCACCAGCGGGCGCACCACGAACGCCAGCAGCAGCGCGATGGCGACACCCGGCAGCCAGACGTCGGTGCGGGAGAGGACGTCGAGGTGCACGGTGAGGCCGAGCAGCGCGAAGGCCACGACCTCGCCGAGGGAGGCGAGCGCGGAGTGGAAGCGCTCCACCTCCCGCTTGTACGGGGCGCGCTCGTCCCCGAGCACGATGCCCGCGACGAACACGGCCAGGAACCCGGACCCGTGCGCGACGGTCGCCACGCCGAACAGCGCCCCTGCCGACACCAGGGTGCGGACGGCGTACAGGCCCTCGGCCGGCAGCGCGGTGCGCATGAGCACCAGGAGCAACCGCCCACCCACGAGGCCGACCGCCGTGCCCACCCCCATCTGCAGGGCGAAGGTGCCGGTCGTGTCGAGCAGTGCCCCGCCGCTGAGCGAGCCCGCCCCGAGCAGCGCCGCCATGAGCGCGATGCCGACGGGGTCGTTGGCCCCGGACTCGCCTTCGAGCACCGTGCCGGACGGGCCGTCGACCTCGCGCTGGCCCAGCACGCTGAACACCACGGCGGGGTCGGTCGGGGCGATCGCCGTGGCGACGAGGACCGAGAGGTACCAGCTGACGCCCGTGACGAGGTGCACGAGCAGCGCGCCGCCCGCGACCGTGGCGAAGGTGCCGAGCACTCCGAGGCTGAGGATGCCGGCCGCTGCGCTCCGGAACCTGCCGCGCCCGATGTGCAGGCCGCCGTCGAAGAGGATGACGACCAGCGCGACGGTGACCACCCGCTCGACCGTCCGCTGCGAGGGCGGGTCGATCGGCACGAGCGCTGCGGCCACCAGGAAGAAGACCGGCGTGGGGACGCGCACCCAGGCGCTGACCCGGTGCGACTGCACGGCGAGCAGCGCCGCGCCCGAGGCCGCGAGCACCTGCAGTCCGAACGCGTCCACCAGGCTCCTCCAGGTCAGCACGACACGACTGCCGACCAGACTTCCCGGCGCACCGAGCGTCAGCCTAGGGTGCATCCGGTGTTCAGCCTCACGGTTTCCGTCCAGATCCGGTTCAGCGACTTCGACCCGCTCAATCACGTCAACAACGTCAAGTTCTTCGAGATCATGGAGACGGCCCGGGTGGAGGCCATGCGGCGGCTGCCCCGGTCGCTGAAGGGCCACATGGTGGTGCGGCACGCGTCGTGCGACTACAACGCCCAGATCGTCGGCGGCACCCGCAGCGTCGACGTGGCCGTCTCGGTCGAGAAGGTGGGGGGCTCCTCGTTCTCGCTGCTCCACGAGCTCTCGGTCGACGGCCGGCAGGTGGGTGTCGGGCACGTCACGATGGTGGCGCTGGCCGACGGCCGGCCGCGGCCGCTGGACGCCGAGGAGCGCGCCTTCCTCGAGGGTTGATCAGGGCTGGAGGTCGTCGAGGGCGCGCCAGATCCGCTGCACCGAGACGGGGCCCTTGGCCTTGAGCGTCTGGGCGAACAGCGAGACCCGCAGCTCCTCGACCATCCAGCCGATCCGGTCGCGGTCGGGACCCGGTGGCAGCTTGGCCCACTCGTCCTGCACGACGTGCACGTCGGCCATCAGGTCGGCGTCGCGCGGCGAGCGCTTGTCGGCCCGCACGACCGCTGCCTGCAGGTAGCGCGCGATGTCGGGCAGCCGCGCCGCGCCGTGCTCGGTGACGAATCCCTTGTGCACCAGGCGTTCCCGCTGCTGGACCAGGTCGACGCCGGCCGGTCCCGGCAGGGTGGCGACAGGGACGGCGAGCACCTTCTCGACGTCCTGCAGCACCCGCAGCAGGGTGTCGGGCAGTCCCGCGCGCACCAGCCGGAGCTGCTCCTCGAAACCGGCCTGGTCGCGCGGGTCCGCCGTCATCAGCGCGTCGACGGCAGCGAGCAGGCAGTCGTCCATCAGCGCCGTCAGGCTGCCGTGCGGGTTGGCCGCGAGGGCGAGCTTCGAGGCGTTCGAGAGCCGGCCGGAAACCGTCTTCACCGGGGAGGGCGTGCCGAGCAGCAGCAGCCGCCGTACCCCGGCGTGGTGGACCGCCGGCGACGGGGTCGGCAGCACCCGCAGGGCGACCGAGGAGCCCTCGTCGACCAGCGCGGGGTAGCCGACGACAGCACCCGACGAGACCTCGGTGGGGACGTCGCCGACCGTCCAGGAGGTCAGCCCGGAGACCTCGAGATCGCCTGCGGCGGAAGCGATCGCGGCCTGCACCGGCTTCGCCAGGTCGCGCTGCAGGGCTGCCAGGTCCTTGCCCTCGGCGACCACCGTGGAGCCGTCCACGACCCGGTAGGTCGGCCGCAGGTGGGAGGGCAGCCGGTCCAGCCCCCACTCCTCGACCCCGACGACGACGCCCTTCAGCAGCCGCACCTCGCGCGACAGCGCGGGCAGCAGGTCCTCCTCGCGCGGCGACACCCGCTCGAGGATCGCCCGCGCGGTGTCCGGCGCCGGGACGAGCTTGACCCGCAGCGGCTTCGGCAGCGTCTTGATGAGGGCCGTGACGAGCTCGTGCCGCATCCCCGGGACCTGCCACGCGAAGTCCTCCGGCTTCACCCGGTTGAGGACCGCGAGCGGCACGTCGACCGTGACCCCGTCGGCGTGCGTACCGGGGTCGAACTCGTAGGACAGGTCGAAGCGCAGGTCACCGCTGACCCACACCGACGGGTGCTCCCCCGGGTCGACGTCGCCGCTGACCAGGTCCTCCAGGCGCAGGTCGAGCAGCTGCGGGTCGGCGGCCCTGGCCGTCTTCCACCAGCGGTCGAAGTGCGCCCCGCTGACGACCTCGGCCGGGACCCGCTTGTCGTAGAAGTCGTACACGGCCTCGTCGGAGACGACGATGTCGCGCCGCCGGGCCCGGCGCTCGAGCTCCTCGACGTCGGCCAGCAGCGCCTGGTTGCGCTTCCAGAAGGCGTGGTGGGTCTCCCAGTCCCCCTCGACCAGCGCGTGCCGGAGGAACAGGTCGCGTGACATGTCCGGGTCGATGCGGCCGTACTGCACCTTGCGCTGGGCGACGATCGGCACGCCGTAGAGCAGCACCCGCTCGAAGGCGACGACCGAGCCGCGCTTGCGCTCCCAGTGCGGCTCGGAGTACGACCGCTTCAGCAGGTGCCCGCCGACGGCCTCGACCTGCTCGGGGGTGACCGCGGCGACCTGCCGGGCGAACAGCCGCGACGTCTCGACCAGCTCGGCGGCGACGACGAGCGCCGGCTGCTTGCGGGCGAGCGGGGTGCCGGGGGCGATGACGAAGCGCGCACCACGGGCGCCGAGGTAGTCGCGGGTCGCCTCCTGGCGCAGCCCGACGTGGCTGAGCAGCCCCGCGAGCAGGGCGGTCGTCACCGTCGCGGGGTCAGCCGTGGAGGCGAGGTCGAGGTCCAGCGAGCGGGCCACCCGGCGCAGCTGCGCGTGCAGGTCCTGCCACTCCCGGATCCGCAGGTAGTTGAGGAACTCCCGCTTGCACATCCGGCGGAAGGCGCTGGAGGACAGCGCCTGCTGCTGCTCCTGCACGTGGTCCCAGAGCTTGAGCCACGCCAGCAGGTCCGAGCTCGGGTCGGTGAACCGGCTGTGCGCCTCGGTGGCCTGCTGCTGCTTGTCGAGCGGCCGCTCCCGGGGGTCCTGGATCGACAGTGCCGCCGCGATGACGAGCACCTCCCGCACGCACCCCCGCCGGCCCGCCTCCACGATCATCCGGGCCATCCGCGGGTCGACCGGCAGCTGCGCGAGCTGCCGCCCGACCCGGGTCAGCCGCCCGTCGTCGTCGAGAGCACCCAGCTCCTCGAGCAGCTGCAGCCCGTCGCGCACGTTGCGCCGGTCCGGCGGCTCCACGAACGGGAACGCCTCGAGATCACCCAGGCCGAGCGACGCCATCTGCAGCAGCACCGAGGCGAGGTTCGTCCGCAGGATCTCCGGCTGGGTGAACTCCGGGCGCGAGGCGAAGTCCTCCTCGCTGTAGAGCCGGATGCAGATGCCGTCCGCGACACGACCGCAGCGGCCGGCGCGCTGGGTCGCGGAAGCCTGGCTGATCGGCTCGATCGGCAGCCGCTGCACCTTGGTCCGGTTGCTGTAGCGGGAGATCCGCGCCGTCCCCGGGTCCACGACGTACCTGATGCCCGGCACCGTCAGCGACGTCTCCGCGACGTTGGTCGCCAGCACGATCCGGCGACCGGTGTGCGGGGCGAACACGACGTGCTGCTCGGCCGCCGACAGCCGCCCGTAGAGCGGCACGACCTCAGCATCGGTCGCCCCTCGCAGCGCGTCGGCGGCGTCCCGGATCTCGCGCTCGCCGCTGCAGAAGACCAGCACGTCACCGTCGCGCGGCAGCTCGGCGCAGGCCGCGACGATGCCGGTGATCTGGTCCTCGTCCTCGCCCAGCGGGCGGTAGCGGACCTCGACCGGGTACGTCCGGCCGCTCACCTCGAGCACCGGCGCGTCGTCGAAGTGCCGGCTGAACCGCTCCGGGTCGATCGTCGCCGAGGTGATGACGACCTTCAGGTCCGGGCGCCGCGGCAGCAGCTGCTTGAGGTACCCGAGCAGGAAGTCGATGGTCAGCGACCGCTCGTGCGCCTCGTCGATGACGATCGTGTCGTAGGCCAGCAGGTCGCGGTCCCGGCTGAGCTCCGCGAGCAGGATGCCGTCGGTCATCACCTTGACCAGCGTCGAGTCGGCCACCTGGTCGTGGAAGCGGACCGTGTAGCCGACCAGGTCACCCAGCTCGGTCCCGAGCTCCTCGGCGACGCGCTCCGCCACGGCCCGCGCGGCGATCCGGCGCGGCTGCGTGTGCCCGATGAGCCCGGTCGTCCCCCGGCCGAGCTCGAGCAGGACCTTCGGCAGCTGGGTCGTCTTCCCCGACCCGGTCTCCCCTGCGAGCACGACGACCTGGTGGTCCCGGATGGTGTCCGCGATCTCCGCGCGGACCTGCGCGACCGGCAGGTGCTCCGGGTAGCTGATCGCCGGGACGCTGGTACGACGGGAGCGGGCCCGCTCCTGCGCCCTCGCGACCTCCGTGGCCAACCGCCCCAGGTCGGCCCGGGGGTCGTCCAGCCGGCGGGCCAGCCGACGGCGGTCCCGAAGCATCAGCTCGGGGAGCCGCTCCCGGAGGTCGGCGGCGGAGGGCGCAGTCACAGCCCTCCCAGGCTAAGCGCGGCTCAGGTGTGGTCGGCCGCGCCACCGTCCTGCTCGGTCTGCCCGGGCGGCGGGCCGAAGCCGGGACCACCCGCGGGCAGGCCGCCCACGAAGACCCGCTCGGCCCAGCGGGAGGACTCGGAGCCCTCGGTGTGCACGAAGACCGTGTCGCCCTTCTTCAGGTCCGCCACGGAGCCGACGGTGCCGTTGACCAGCACCTGCGTCGCGCTCGTGAGCTGCACGGTGGTGCCCGCGACCGTGATGCTGGAGGAGCTGACGGCCTGGATCGTGCCGTGCACGCCGCGGTCGGCGAAGCCGCCGCGCGGGCCGCCCTGCTGGAGCTGGCCGGCCGGTCCCACTCGTGGTCCGCCGGGACCGGTGCTCGCGCTGGGGGTGGCGGAGGAGCCCTGCACGGCCAGCACGCCCACGAAGCCGACGACGACCGCGGCGGCGACGATGCCGGCGGCCTTGAGCCGGCGGGACGTGCCGCCGGCCGTGCCGGGCGAGGAGAGCTCGTCGGCGGAGGTCATGCTCTGCAGGTCCTCGGCCGCCGTCGGGGGCTGGACCCACTCGTTCTGGGGAGTCGTGTCGGAAGTCATGAGCACAGCGTCGGGAGGGGGGCAGCGAGCGCGCTGGCAGCAGCCTGGGAGGTGCCTGGGAGAGTGCGCCTCGTGGCCAAGCGCAGTGCCGGGATCCTGCTGTTCCGTCGTACCCCTGCCGTGCAGGTGCTGCTGGCGCACCCCGGTGGGCCGCTGCACGCGCACAAGGACGTCTGGACCGTGCCCAAGGGCGAGTACGACGACGAGCCGCCGCTGACTGCGGCCTACCGGGAGTTCGAGGAGGAGCTCGGCCACCCGGTGCCGCAGGGGCCCGCCCTGGACCTGGGCGAGGTCGTCCAGAAGGGCGGCAAGCGGGTCGTGGCCTGGGCGGTGGAGGGCGACCTGGACCCCGGGACGTGCGTGAGCAACACCTTCGGCATGACCTGGCAGGGCCGCTGGCAGGAGTTCCCGGAGATCGACCGGGTCCAGTGGTTCGACCTGGAGACGGCGCGCACGAAGATCAACCCGGCGCAGGTCGCGTTCCTCGACCGGCTCGGGGCACTTGCGCCCGATCTGTGAGCTGTGTCACCTTTCGCCCCGGCATGCTACTGACCAGTAGCCACACCCAGCGCCGCGACCGTCCTGGAGGACCCTTGCGCTCCCGTCGCGCGATCTCGCTGCTCGCCGTCGCTGGTCTGGCCCTCGGCCTCACCGGTGCCCTGCAGGCGGCCGCCCTGGCCGACGGTCCCGGGGTCGGCGCCCCGTGGCTGGTGTCCGTGGGCGACTCCTACATCTCCGGCGAGGCGGGGCGGTGGGCCGGCAACTCCAACAACGGCGAGTCCTACACCGACGCGCTCGGCTCGACGGCGTACTTCGACAACGCCGGTCACACGGCCGAGACCATCAACCGCTGTCACCGCAGTGCCGCCGCCGAGGTCTACACCGGTGTCGTCAACGGCATGAACCTCGCCTGCTCCGGGGCGAAGACCTCGACCTACACCGACAGCAACGGGTACTTCAAGCCCGGGCTCGACTTCGCGGCCGGCGGCCAGGCCGCGCTGCTGCAGTCGTTCGCCGCCGGCCACAACGTCAAGGCCGTCGCCGTCAGCATCGGCGGCAACAACTTCAACTTCGGCAGCATCGTGCAGTCGTGCGTGACCGACTGGGCCTCGTCACCGACGTGGGCGAAGGACTACTGCAACGACGACAGCTCGGTCACGGCCAACTTCACGAGCGCCAACATCACCGCCCAGACGACGGCCATCAAGAACGGCCTGCTCAACCTGCGCACGGCGATGCGCAACGCCGGGTACGCCGACGGCTCGTACTCGCTCATCGTGCAGAACTACATGTCCCCGCTCCCCCTGTCCGGCGGCATGCGGTACGGCGAGAGCGGCTACACCCGGCAGAACACGGGCGGCTGCGGCTTCTGGAACAACGACCTCAACTGGGCCAACAACAGCGCGCTGCCGACCATCAACAGCGCGGTGTCGAACGCCGCCACGCAGGCCGGCATCGCGAACACCAAGCTGCTCAACCTCGCGTCCGCCTTCAACGGGCGTCGCCTCTGCGAGAACACGGTCGGGCTCATCGAGGAGAAGGGGCTCGCCGGCTGGTGGTCGGCCGGTGCCGTCGACCAGACCGAGTGGATCAACCAGATCCGGACGGTCAGCACCTGCTGCGGCTCGAACTACTACATCCAGGAGTCGCTGCACCCGAACTACTGGGGTCAGGGGGCGCTGGCCAACTGCCTGACGCTGGCCTGGAACAACGGCGCGGTACGAGGTGGCACCTGCACCCGGGGCGCCAACGGCCTCAACGCCTACGGCGAGCCCAACATGGTCCTCAGCTGACCCCTTGCGTCCTCGGAAGTGGCCCGTCGATCAGGCTGCCGGATGAGGACGCAACGGGGGGTCAGGCGGACTTGAGCAGGACCGCGAGCTCGTCCTCGAGGTACCCGGCCATCGCGTCGAGGTCGGGGACGAGCTCGCGGTCGGCGATCAGCCCGAAGTGCATGCCGCCGTCGAGCGAGCAGACCGTGATGTTCAGCCCCTGGCCGTCCGCGATCGCCGACAGCGGGTAGTAGCCGAGCAGCCGGGCCCCCGCGTAGTAGAGCGCGAGGTTCGGACCGGGCACGTTGCTGATGAACAGGTTGAACGGGTTGACCCGCTCGAGCAGCCGCACCCGGGCGGCGAGCCGCGCCGCCTGCCCCGCGAGCGCGGGCATCGCGAACTGCGTCACGTCCGACAGCAGCGTCGCCGGCAGCGCGCCGTGCTGCTCCTTGGCGGCCTGCATCGCCTGGGAGCAGACCTGCAGCCGTTCCACCGGGTCGGCGAGGTGCGTGGGCAGCGCGGCGAGCATGGTGCTCACCTTGTTGCCGTTGGCGCCGCGCTCGTCCTCGGTGCGGATCGACACCGGCACCGCGGCCACCAGCGGACCGTCGGGCAGGGCGTCGTGATCGAGCAGCCAACGACGCACTGCGGCCGTGGACAGCGCCATGACGACGTCGTTGACCGTGCCCCCGTGGGCGTTCTTGACCTTCTTGATGTCCTCGAGGGCGAGCGTGCGGAAGGCCCAGCGGCGGTGGGGCGAGATCGGCTTGTTGAAGGGCGTGCTCGGGGCACGGAGGCCCGCCGACGGGAGCACGTCGCTCTTGCTGTCGCGGCGCAGCGACATCGCCAGCGAGGGGGCGCTGCGCACCAGGTCGAAGGTCATGCGCGCGGCCCGTACCGGGTGCCCCGCCATCGCGACCGCCGACCGGCTCAGCACCTCGATCGTGCTCGGCGCGCGCTCGGGCTGCCACGGCACCTGCTCGACGGTGCGCCCTTCCGGCGTGATGTCGAGGACCGCGGTCAGCAGCTCGCTGCCGGAGACGCCGTCGATGGCGGCGTGGTGGACCTTGGTGTACACGGCCATCCGGCCGCCCTCGAGCCCGTGGATGAGGTACAGCTCCCACAGCGGTCGGGTGCGGTCCAGCGGCCGCGCGTGCAGCCGGGCCGCCTGCTCGGCGAGCTGCTTGTCGTCGCCGGGCGCCGGCAGCGCGAGCTCCCGCACGTGGTACTCGATGTCGAAGTCCGGGTCCTCGATCCAGTACGGCTGGTCGAGGCCGAGCGGCACGTTGACGAGGCGGCGGCGGAACGGCGGCAGCAGGTGCAGCCGGCTCTCGATCATCCGCGTCAGCCGCTCGAGCGTGAGCGGTTCGGGGGCCGTGGAGGGGTCGAGGACGCACACGCTGCCGATGTGGCCGAAGACCGCGGGGGTCTCCATGGCGAGGAACGCGGCGTCGAGACCCGTGAGCTGCTGCACGGGGTGTTTCTACGCTGTTCCGGAGCGGTTTGTCAGGACCTGCTCGATCCGCTCGAGCGTCTTGGTCATGTTCCGCCGGGTCTCGCCTGCCGCCCGCCTGACGATCGGCCTGGTGAACGGCGACTCCTGGCGGATGTCCCACGACTCGGTGACCTTGGTGCCGCCGTCGACGGGTTCGAGCTCGTAGCGCCAGATCCGGCCGCCCGCGAAGGGGTCGACGAGCTTGATCGGCGCCCGGGTCTGCCAGGCCAGCCGCTTGCCCGGCTCGTACTCGATGACGGTGCTGCGCATGGCGTAGGGGACGCCGAGCTTCATGTTCATCCCGAAGGTCGACCCGAGCTTCAGCTCGTGCGGGACGTCCCGGGCCTCCCGGACCGTGCCGCTGCCGTCGAACTCGTGGTGCCGCGACGGGTCGGCGATCAGGTCGAAGATGGCTTCCGGGCTGGCGGGGATCACGCGCTCGACACTTACGACATCGGTCATGATCAGGAGGCTAGGGCACGTACGGTGGGCCGATGGCGGTCACCTACTCGTCGTACCTGCGGGTCGAGGAGCTGCTCGCGCTCCAGCAGGAGCCGCGCGCGCACGACGAGCTGCTGTTCGTGGTGCTGCACCAGTCGCACGAGCTGTGGTTCAAGCTCACCCTGCACGAGCTGGACGAGGCGACCCGGCTGATCCAGGCCGACCGCTTCCCGGAGGCGGAGACCCGGCTGCGCCGGATCGTGACGATCATGCGCCAGCTCGTGGCGCAGTGGGACGTGCTCGGCACGATGAGCCCGGCCGGCTACCTCGAGTTCCGGCACGTGCTCGAGGGCGGCTCCGGCTTCCAGTCGGCGCAGTTCCGGGAGCTGGAGTTCGCCTCCGGGCGCAAGGACCCGTCGTACCTCTCCTCCCCCTGGCTGTCCGAGGGCGAGGTCGCCCGGCTGCAGCGCCGGCTGGACGCGCCCACGCTCGCGGACGCCTTCCACGACGCGCTCGCGCGGACCGGCGTCGCCGACGTGCTCGAGGTGCTGCGCGCCGGGCCGTCGCTCATGACGATGCTCGCCGAGACGCTGCTCGACTACGACGAGGCGGTCGGCCACTGGCGGCACCGGCACGTGCTGGCGGTCGAGCGGCAGATCGGTCTGAAGCCGGGCACCGGCGGCTCGACCGGCGCGGCCTACCTCCGCTCGACGCTGACCCACCGGTTCTTCCCCGAGCTCTGGGAGGCCCGCACCCGCCTCTACAGCTCGAGGAGCATCCGGGTGTTCCCGAGCGTGTTGGGGCGGACCCGCGCCAGGTCGAGGAACTCCGCGACGCCCTCGTCGGGTGACTGCAGCAGCTCGGTCGCGACGCCCGAGTCGACGAGCACCTCGTCGGCGACGTGGAACCCGTGCCGGCCGAAGAACTCGGTCTCGAAGGTGAGGCAGAACACCCGTCGTACGCCGAGCTCGCGGGCCTTCTCGAGCAGCGACCGCAGCACGGCCGAGCCGCAGCCCGTCCCCTTGTGCTCGGGCGAGACGGCGACGGTGCGCACCTCCGCCAGGTCCTCCCACATCACGTGCAGCGCCCCGCACGCGACGACCTCGCCGTCGACCTCGACGACCTGGAACTCCTGCACGTCCTCGTAGAGCACGACGGTCGCCTTCGACAGCAGCCGCCGGTCGGGCGCGTAGGTGTCGATGAGGCCGCGGATGGCGGCGACATCGGCGGTGCGGGCCCGGCGGACGATCACGCGAGCGACCCTAGCCGGACCGCTAGAGCGTCAGGCCGGCGCGGGAGAACCGGACCGTCTTGGTGCCGCTCGTGGTGCAGAACGTGAAGGCGCTGCCGGACCGGGTGTGCGGCTGGCCCAGGACCGCGAGGACCTGCTCGGGCGTCATGCCCTTGTGCAGCCGCTTCAGGTCGGCCTTCGTGAGGTCGGGGATGTCGGACCGGCAGGCGTCGCCGGCGACGCCGACCGCGCGCTCCCAGGACTGCAGGTAGGCCTCAGGGCCGCCCTGCATGTCGCGCATGAAGGCGGCGGAGTCCGACCCGGTCTGGACGCGGACGTCCTCGATCCAGTCCGGGTAGAGGCCGTACTGCGCGACGCCGTCGGTGTTGATGTCCCAGGTGCGGGTGCCGGTGGTCGGCTTCGCGATCGTGGTCCCCCCGAAGCCCGTGAACGGGTAGCGGACGCCCTTGCCGGGGGCCGGGTTGCGGCCGGCGCCCTGGGCGGAGAAGCCGCTGATGTCGGAGCCGTAGCCGATGCCGTAGAAGTACCGCGGGTCGGCGTGCGCGCGCAGCTTCGACCACTTGCCGACGAAGCTCGAGGAGTCGGAGGCGTGCGGGGTCACGACGCCGCCGAGCTTGAGCACCTCGTAGTAGTTCGCGTCGTCCGCCCAGCTGTGGCTCGAGACGATCCCGGAGTAGTGGCGCTGCGCCATGATGTCGAGCGCGGCCTGCCGGGCGATGGCGCTCATGTGGTCGGGGTCGAACATCATGCCGCGCTTGATCATCCCCTCGAGGAACGCCTTGCCGAGGCTCGACAGCCCGATGGTGTTGCAGTGCGGGCCGGCCGGGTAGACCGGCGCGACGCCGGACCGGCCGCTGACCTGCAGGACGGCGGCGAAGATGCCGTCCCGGGCCGGCTCGGCGTGGCCGTCGTCGACGACGTTCATCTGCGTGTGGTCGTGCTGGACGGGGCCGAACGGCTTCTCGCAGGTGCCCATCTTCCAGACGTGGCCGGTCTCCGCGAGGTTGCCGGCGCCGCCGACGATGATGCCGGTCGTGCCGCCGTCGCCCGTCACGCCGGTGAGGGCGTTGTCGAACTTGTTGGTCATCTCCATCTGCCGGACGCCGAGGTTCCACACCTCGGTGAGCCGCTGGTCGATCTGCGCGGCGGTGCAGGTGGACTGGCCCTCGAGCTCACGGCAGTCGAGCGGGCGGGACACCTCGATGCCGAGGACGACCGCGAGCTTGCCGGCGTTGATGACGCGGCGGGCCTGCAGCGGGTCGGTGACGATGCGGAACCAGCCGCGGCCGGGACCGCCGTACTGCGCGTCGATGAACCGCTCGAACTCGCGCGACCGCTGGGCCTCGAGCCGGACGGTCTCCATCTCGTCGCAGGAGTTCTTCTTGAGCGGGTACGCCTCGCACAGCTGGCCGTTGTCGACGAGCAGGTCGGTCATCATCCGCAGCCCACCGCGCCAGGCGCGCTCGAGCCACTGGTAGTAGACCTGCTCGTGGGTCAGCGAGTCGTGCCGCGGCCAGTAGGGGAAGGACGGCCAGCCGGTCGTGTCGTGGCCGCTGCCGGGGGTGTGGCCCGAGACGAAGTCCTCGACGAGCGCGCCGTAGCCGTGCGTCGCGGTGTGGTCGGGGCAGTCGACGAGCGCGTACGCGATGCCGTACGGGTGCCACGGGCGGCCGCAGTGCACGCGGCCGCCGAGGAACTCCATGGCCATGAGGTGCAGGTGCGCGTCGAGGTAGCCCTTGGTCTGCTCGTACGGCGTGCTGCCGGTCTGCACCGGTCCCTGGACCCCGATCGGGGCGTCGGGGAAGGACTGGCAGCCGTGCGCGGCGACGAGCGTGAACTGCGCGGCCTTGCTGGTGACGGCGCCGGCGGCGGCGGTGAGGCTGCCGGTCGCCGACGAGACGATCGTCGCGCTGATCGGCGGGTGCAGCGGCCCGGAGGCGGCCTCGTCGCCGTCGTCGTACCCCTGCTGGAGCACGAAGGCCTTCCCGACCTGCGTGAGCACCCACTCGGCACTGGCGGACGGCTTGGCGGCGGCGAGCACCTTGTCGCCGCGGACCTGGGCGACGGCCGGGGCGGTGGCGGCCTCGACGGCGCTGACCCCGGTGTCCACGGCGGTGTCGACCGGCTTGCTGAGGCCCATCTCCCAGTTGTCGGCGTACCCGTGCGCGTAGCCCTTCGCGAGCTTGGCCGCCTCCTGCGTGGGCAGCGGGTGCGCAGCGGTGGCCAGGAAGTCCTTCTTGCTGCCGAACAGGAGGTACTTGCCGAGGTCGAACGCCTGGAACCGGAACGGCTCGCCCGTCGTACCGGTGGCCGCGAAGCCGCTCCCGGAGCGGGTGACGAGCTTGCCGGTCGCGGCGCTGCGCAGCGCGAAGCAGCCGCGCGCCGGCGCGTAGACGTCCGAGGTGCCCGGGGCACGCGGGGTGGTGAGCGTGGTCTTCTTCGCCAGCGCCTGGCCGAGCGCCCACGGCGTGCTGCCGGAGCGGGTCGCAGCCTGGGACATCGAGGCGAACGAGCCGGCGGTGAGGGCGGTGAGCAGGGTCAGACCGATCAGGGGGCGGCGCATGCCAGAGCCTTCTCGTTTGCAGGGGCGTTTCCTGCTTAACGAGTGACCTCTCGTTTAGACGCGGCGGCGCTAGAGCCGGAGCAGCCCGTTCTTCGTGCCGTGCTCGTTCCAGACGTGCTCGTCGGCGTTCTCGTCGTCGAACCACTCGCCGGACGCCGTGACGTACCGGAACTCGAGCGTGTCGCCGGGCTCGGCCTGGACGGTGGCCCGCAGCGAGCCGTCCCTGGCCTTCTTCAGCTGCTCGTGCTGCCAGTCGTTGAAGGAGCCGGCCAGGAAGACGGCCTCCTCACGGGGCGGCTGGACGAAGGTGACCTGGACCTTGCCGAGCCGCTTGCGCTTGGTGATCACGTGCAGACCCTCCGCGAGACGTGTTTCCTCCGGGTTACCGGTCGGTGAAGACCTTCTTCCCATGGTCCCACGGGCTCATGCCCTGCCCGCACGCGATCATGCGCGGGCCTGCTCGCCGGGGCGGGCGCCCCGGCGAGCAGCGCTTCTCAGGCAGCTCTTCGGGCCTCGTCGACGTCGCAGAGCAGCCGCTGCCCGCTGCGGTGCACCTCCCACGGCCAGCGGCCCAGGCTGTCCGCCCAGACGACCTGGAGCGCCTCGAGGCCCGGGTACAGCGCCGCGGCCACGCGCAGCGCGGTCGCCCGGATCACGGGGAACAGCCAGAGCGCCGGCCCCACCAGCAGGTCGCAGCGCCGGCCCGGGCGCGGCTCCTCCTCACCGGCGAGGACCGCCTGCAGCAGGTCGTGCGCGTCCGGTGGCGACTTGCCGGTGACGACCAGCTCAGGGCGGCCGCGCCCGCTGAGGCCCACCGTGTAGGCCATCGGGACCCCGTGGCTGTCGGTCGCCTGCACGGCATAGCCGAGCCGGGCCACGACCGGCCGCACCACCTCGTCCAGGTAGTCGTCGAAGGTGGCCTCGGGGTGGTCGCACATCCAGCACACGCACTGCTCCTCTCGTCCGGGGAGCAGCCACCCTCGTCGCGGCCACCGACACGACCGCGGCCGCTGTCCACAGCTCTCAGCGCGCCAGCGAGAACACCCGGGTCCGCTTCACCGCGACGCCCTCGAGCTCGCGGGTGGTCGGGATGTCGTACGACGCGACCTCCGTCAGCCCCTGCCTCGGCAGGTAGTCCCGGCCGGGGTCGCCCACGAGGACGGGCCCGTCGAAGCCCTGCAGCCAGCGCATCACCCGCGGGGCGATGTCCTTGTCGTAGAGGATGTCCCCCGCGAACACGACGTCCACGTCCGGCACCGGCTGGCCGAGCAGGTCCGCGCACCACCAGCTGACGTCCAGTCCGTTGGCCAGGGCGTTCGCGAGCACCGCCTCGCCCGCGATCGGGTCGATGTCGTTGGCCAGCACGTGCGCGGCGCCGGCCCGGCGCGCGGCCAGGGCGACGAGGCCGGAGCCGGTGGCCAGGTCGAGCACCCGGCGGCCCGCCACGAGGTCCGGGTGGTCCAGGACGTACCTCGCGACCGCCTGGCCCCCGAGCCACGGGAAGGCCCAGTACGGCGGGCTCTCCTGACCGGTGAGGGCGGTCACCTCCTCCCAGAGCGCGTGCATGTCGTCCGCCTGGTGGAGCAGCAGCTCCGGGACGAACGGCACGGGCTCGAGCGCGAGCCAGGAGGCGAACTGCACGCCCCCATCATCGCGGCAGCAGTCGGTCGCTGATGATCCGCCGCTGGATCTCCGACGTCCCTTCGAAGATCGTCGTGAGCCGGGCGTCGCGCCAGTAGCGCTCGACCCGCCGCTCGGTCGTGTAGCCGTTGCCGCCGTGCAGCTGCATCGCCTGGTTCGTGACCCGGACGGCCATCTCCGTGCACTGCAGCTTGACCATGGCCGCCTCCGACTCGCACGGCACGCCCTCGTCCAGCAGGTGCGCCACCTGGCACCACAGCGCCCGGCCCTGTACGACGTCCGCAGCCATGTCGGCGAGGGCGAACCGGAGCGCCTGGAAGTCCCCGATCGGGTGTCCGAACTGCTCGCGCTCCTGCAGGTAGGCGGTGGTGTCCTCCAGCGCCCCACGGGCCACGCCGACGGCCCGCGCCGCGGTGTGCACCCGCGCGATGTTGAGCCCGCGCTGGACCGAGGCGAACCCGCCCGCGTCGTCACCGGCTCCGGCATCGCCGTAGAGGCCGGTCAGCCGGTCGCGGTCGGGGACCCGCACCCCGTCGAGCAGCAGGTCCCAGGTGAGGAAGCCGTGGTAGCCGATCTTGTCGATGGTCGTCCCCGTCATGCCCTCCGGGAAGCTGCCGCGCTCCTTGACGACGAGGAACGGCTCGAGCCCGGCGGACCGCGGCTCGCCCGGCTCGGGGTCGCGGACCCTGGCGAGGACCTCGACGAAGTCGGCGGCCAGGGCGTTGCCGGCCCAGCGCTTGTGGCCGGTGAGGACCCAGTCGTCGCCGTCGCGGGTGGCGGTGGTGGCGACTCCCGCGAGGTCGCTGCCGGCGTCCGGCTCGGACAGCGCGATGGACCCGATCCAGTCGCCGGCCGCGGAGCGCTTGAGCAGCTCCTCCCGGCGTACCGGGTCCGTGACCTGGGTGCCGAGGCCCTGGCCGCGGGCGAGGATGCTCGCCACGCTGAGCCAGCCGCGGGCGAGCTCCTCGGACACCAGGCAGTACTCGAAGACACCGAGGCCCAGGCCGCCCGAGGCCGCAGGGATCGTGATCCCGAACCAGCCCCTGTCCGCCATGTCCTGCACCAGCTCTGCGGGCATCTCGCCCTTGGCCGGGTCGAGCGCGTCGGCGACGGGGAGGACGGCGTCGTGCGCGAAGGCACGCGCCTCGGCCTGCAGGGCCAGCCGGGCGTCGGTGGCCCACGGGGGCAGGAGGTCCATGATCACCTTCTGCCCCGAGGGTCCGTGTCGCAAAAGTAGAACGCGTTCTACAGTCGGGTCATGACGCTCACGGTGCTCGACGGCGACCGCGCGGTGACGGTCCCCTCCGACGGCCTGCTGCTCGATCACGACGCCCTGCTCAGGGCTACCGGCTGGGACCTGAAGGAGGTCGGCCTGTGCCGCGGGGAGGTGTGCGTGCCCGTGCGGCTGGCGGCGCCCGCGTCGCTCGTGGATGTCGCGGCGGCGCTGCGCCGGCCCCTGGCCGTCGCGGAGGTCCCGGACGGCCACGTCGCGGTGATCGGCGAGGCGGGCGGGCAGGTCGCGGTCGCCGGTGCGGTCGCTCCCCCGCTGGTGCTCCGCGACGTCGACGGCAACGAGGTGCCGCTCACCCGGACCGGACGCAAGACCGCGGTCGTGGCGTGGTCCACGTGGTGCGGCTGCCGCTACGAGCTGCCGGCGTGGAAGCGGCTCGCCGACGAGCTGGCCGGCGACGTGCAGGTCATCACGGTGGCCGTCGACGAGGACGTCGACGCGGTCCGGCCCTGGCTGCAGCAGGACCTCGCCACGGCCGTCGACCCCGAGCACCGGTTGTCCGACGTGTTCGGCATCGTCAACGTGCCGTCGACGGTGTGGCTCGACGAGGAGGGTCGCGTCGTGAAGCCGCCGACGATCGCCCCGGGCGACGACCAGTTCCTCGAGTTCACCCAGGTCGACGCCGACCAGCACCACGACGCGCTGCGCTCCTGGGCGCGCGGCGGTGCCGCACCGGACGTCCAGGCACCTGCCGACGACGAGGACCTCCGCCTCGCGCGCGCCGAGCGCCGGCTCGCTGCGTGGCTGCACCGGCACGGCCACCTGGAGCTCGCGGAGCAGCACTTCTCGGCCGCCGTCGCCCTGGCGCCGCTCGACTTCACGATCCGCCGGTCCTCGATGCCGCTGCGCGGCCAGGACCCGTTCGGCCCCGAGTTCTTCGAGCTCTGGGAGGAGTGGAACGCCGCCGGCCGCCCCGGCTACCAGCCCACCTGACCCCTTGCGTCATACCTGCCGAGCGTGGCCTCGGGGGCAGTTGCCATGACGTCAGGTGAGGGCGTGGGTCAGCGCGTAGATCGCCAGGCCGGCCAGCGCGCCGACCGCGGTGCCGTTGAGACGGATGAACTGCAGGTCACGGCCGACGGCGAGCTCGATGCGCCGCGACGCGGACGTGGCGTCCCAGCGGGCGACCTGGGTGCGGATGAGCGACGTCAGCTCGTCGCCGTAGTTGTCGACGGCGTGCCCGACGACCGACTCCGCCAGCTGCTCGATGCGCCGCCGGAAGGCCAGGTCGGAGACCAGCCGGTCCGCGACGGTCAGCACCAGCGCGGCAAGCCGGTGCTGCAGCTCGCCGTCGACGTCCGCGAGCGACTCGCGGACGGAGACCAGCGCGTCGGTGACCAGCTCGTGCAGCTGGGCCTGCGCCGCGGGGTCCTCCAGCAGCTGCAGCACGGCGTGGTCGACGCGCGCCGCGACCTGGCGGTCGTCCTGCAGGGCGCGGGCGATGTCGCGCAGCAGGCCTTCGATCCACAGCCGCACGCGGTGCCGCGGGTTGCGCTCCATCTCCTCGAGCAGCGCGGCGAGGTCGACGAGCACGTTGCGCAGCCGCCGGTCCGACACCAGCAGCGCGGCCAGCCAGCCGCGGTCGTCGACGAACTGCCGCAGCTGCGGCAGCAGCTCCTCGCGGTGGGCGCGCAGGTAGCTCTTGCCGCGGCTGAGCACCACGTCGAGCAGCGGCCGGTGCGCCCCGCCGTCGGTGGCCCTCTCGAGGGCTCGCCCGAGGACGGGGGCGTACGACCTGCGCGCGACGTCACGTCGTACCAGCTCGACGACGGAGGCGACCACGGCCTGCTCGTCGAGGCCGGCCAGCACGGCGCTGGCGTTGAACGCGACCTCGCGGGCGACGCGGTCGGCGACGTCGGGCTCGCGCAGCCAGGTCGCCGTCCGCTGCAGCAGCTGGGCCTCGTGCAGCTGCTCGATCACGACCTCGCGGGTGAGGAAGTGGCCGGTCACGAACTCGCCGAGCTTGAGCGCGATCTCGTCCTTCTTGCGGGGGACCAGCCCCGTGTGCGGGATCGGCAGCCCCAGCGGCCGGCGGAACAGCGCCGTGACGGCGAACCAGTCGGCGAGCCCGCCGACCATGGCCGCCTCGGAGGCGGCGGTCAGATACCCGACCCACGCGCCGTCGAGCTGCAGGCTGACGCCGTAGACGACCGCCGCCACGAGCAGCAGGCCGGTGGCGATCGCCTTCATCCGGCGGAGCCGCGCGATCGAGCCCTCGTCCTGGTCCAGCAGCGGCATCACACCGCGACGCTAGTCGGCGAGCGCGACCGCCGGCTCGGGCTCCTGGACGCGCAGGGCCCTGGCGAACCAGGTCGGCATCCACCAGTTCCACTGCCCGAACAGCGAGATCAGCGCCGGGACGAGGACCGAGCGGACGATCGTGGCGTCGAGCAGGATGCCGAAGCCGAGGGCGGTGGCGAACAGCTTCAGGTCGGTGTTCGGGCCCGACGAGAGGGCGATGAAGGCGAGGAACAGGATGAGCGCGGCACTGGTGACGAGTCGTCCGGTGCGGGCGATCCCCTCGATGACGGCGCCGTCCGTCGTGACGCCGTGCTCGTCCTTCTCCTCCCTGATGCGGGCCAGGATGAACACCTCGTAGTCCATGGACAGCCCGAACAGGAACGCGAACACCATCAGCGGCACCCAGAAGGTCACCGCACCGGTCGAGTGCACGTTGTAGACCTCGTCCGAGCCGTATCCCATCTGCCAGAACAGCACCATGAAGCCGAGCGTGGCCGCCAGGGTCAGCAGGTTGAGCAGCACGGCCTTCAGGGGCAGCAGCACCGACCGGAAGGCGCGGGCCAGCAGCACGAAGGTGAGCAGGGCGATGAGGGAGAGCATCAAGGGAAAGTTGCCGTAGACGGCGTGCAGGAAGTCGATCTGGTCGGCGCCCAGGCCGGCGATGCCCAGCACAGCCGGGTTGGCGTCGGCGGCGTCACGAGCGCCGCGCACGGGATCGATCGACTTGGAGTTGACCGTCTCCTCGTGCGGGATGGCGATGACGACCGTGTGCCCGTTGCGGACGTTCGCGGGGTCGGTGGACACGATGACGTCGTCGATGCCGTCGACCTTCGCGAGCCGGTCAGCGGTCTGCTGGGCACCGTCGACGGTCGTGAGGACCTGCAGCGGCGTGAGCACGCCGGTCGGCTCGCCACCCTTCTCGAGGGTCTGCAGGGCCTCGTACGCGGGCCCGGCGTGGGCGAGCGACTGCGAGTTCGCCTGGCCGATCTTGATCTGCGAGAACGCGAAGACGAACGCGCCCAGGACGGCGACGCCCACCCCGAGGGCGACCCAGCGCTGCTTCACGACACCGGTCGCCCAGCGCGTCCAGACCCGACTGGCGGTGCTCTCGTGCCGGATCTTCGGCCAGTCCACCTTCGGGCCGATCGAGCCGAGGATGGCCGGCGTGAGGGTGAGGGTGGTGAACACGCTGGCCAGCGGGATGAGCGCCCCACCGATGCCGATGCTGCGCATGAAGGGCACCGGCAGCACGAGCAGGGCGATGAGCCCGATCGCCACCGTGACGCCGCTGAACACGACGGCCTTGCCGGCGGTCTGCATGGCGACCACGACGGCCTCGTGGTTGTCGCGCCCGTGGTCGCGCTCCTCACGCCAGCGCGTGACGAGCAAGAGGGAGTAGTCGATCGCCACACCGAGCCCGATGAGGGCCACGAGGAACTGCACGATGACGGAGACGTTCATGGCCGAGGAGATCGGCCACAGGAACAGGAACGTCAGCAGGATCGAGCCGAGGGCGACCACGAGCGGCAGCAGCGCGAGGAACGAGGCGAAGACGAAGACGAGCACGATGAGGGCGCCGAGGGCACCGAAGAGCACCTCGACGAGGACGCCGGGGCCCTGCGAGTCGGAGTCGCCGGCCGCCAGCACGTCCTCGCCGGTGACGCCGGTCGTCCACCCGGTCGGCACCGTCTTCGCCAGCGCACCGCGGACGGCCTCGGTCGGCAGCTTGGCCGTGGGATCGGGGTCGAAGAAGTAGAACAGCATCCCGTAGGCGCTGGTGCCGTCCTTGCTGCGGAACACCTTGTTGCCGCCGCTCGTGGTCTCGTCGACCAGCCGCAGCCGAGGTGCCGCGGCGGCCGCGGCGAGGAAGGCCTTGTGGACGTCGGCCTCGTGGCCGGTGACCTTCTGCCCGGGCGGTGCGCTCACGACGAGCAGGTACGGCGAGGAGTTCCCGCCGTTCCCGAAGTCGCTGATGATCTTGTGCGCCGCCTCGGTGCCGGGCTGCCCCGGGAGGAAGAAGTCGATCGTCAGGTTCTTGTTCGTCGGGCCGGTCGCGGCGCCACCCGCGATGGCGAGGAACAGCCAGGCGAGCACGACCACCAGCCTGTGGTGCAGGACGAACTCCGCGAACCGGCGCATCTGACGAACCCCCATCGATCAAGACCGCCCGGGACACTAGCGACCCCGAGCGACGTTCTCCTACCGGATTGACGACATCCGGACGACGAACTCATCGGCCGGTCTGTGACCAGGCCTCCCCGACCGCCTGCTGCAGCAGCAGCCCGACGTCACCCAGGGCGTGCCGGCCCTCCTGGACGACCCGGCGACCGCCCACCACGACATCGGTGACATCCGGGGCAGAAGCGGCCAGAAGCACCTGCGACAGGTCCGAGCCCGCCGTGCGCGGGGAGTCGAGCCGGACGGCCACCAGGTCCGCGGCCGCACCGGACCGCAGCTCGCCGCCGTCCCATCCCAGCGCCGCGTAGCCGTTGCGGGTGGCGGCCGTCACGAGCTCGGCGGGGGTGAACCGGCCACGCGTCCGCGACGCCAGTCGCTCGTCCATCTCCAGCGCCCGGGCCTCCTCGAAGGGGTCGACGACCGCGTGCTGGTCGCTGCCGAGGCAGATCGGCCCGCGGAGCGCGTGCGCCGGCCCGATCCCGTCGGCGAGGTCGCGCTCGGTGGTCGGGCACAGGCACACGGCAGTGCCGGCCAGCAGGTCGATGTCGGTCGTGGTCAGGTGGGTGGCGTGCACGGCACAGGCACCGGTGCCGAGGAAGCCCGCGTCGTCGAGCAGCTGAGTGGGAGTGCAGCGGTGCACGGCCAGGCACTCGTCGTTCTCCGCCGGCTGCTCCGACAGGTGCACGTGCCGGATGCCCCCGAAGGCACCGAGGGCGGCCGCCGGCACGGCGCGCACGCTGTGCGCCGCGACACCGTGCCGGACCAGCGGGCCGTCCCGCAGGTCCCCGATGCGGGACCGCCAGGCGTCGACGTCGACGTCCCCGAACCGCAGCTGCGGCCCTTCGAGCGGTCGGCCGTCGAGCCCGCCCTGCAGGTAGCAGGTGTCCAGCAGCGTCAGCCGGATCCCGGCGGCAGCGGCTGCCTCGGTGAGCGCGTGCCCCATGGCGTTGGGGTCGTCGTACCCGACCCCACCCGGTCCGTGGTGGAGGTAGTGGAACTCGCCCACCACGGTGTACCCGGCGAGCACCATCTCGGCGAACACCGCTGTGGCCAGCCGCCGGTAGCCGTCGGGGTCGAGCACCGCGGCCAGCTGGTACATCTGCTCCCGCCAGGTCCAGAAGGTGCCGCCGCCGGCGTGGGTGCGGCCGCGCAGGGCGCGGTGGAAGGCGTGCGAGTGCGCGTTCGCGAGCCCCGGCAGCACCAGCCCAGGGAGCGCGACGTCATCACGCCCGCGCGGGGCGACGGCCACAGCGGCGATGACGTCCCCGTCGAGCTCGACGCGCACCGAGCCCACGACCCGGCCGTCGACCCAGGCGTGCTCGCACCAGAGCACGGTCATCCGGCCAGCTCCAGCAGGACCCGCTCGAGCGCCGCGACCCCGGCCAGGCAGTCCTCGAGGTCCGCGTGCTCCTCGGGCGCGTGGCTGATGCCCGTCGGGTTGCGCACGAACAGCATCGCGGTGGGGATCCCGTGGTCCTGCAGGACACCGGCGTCGTGCCCGGCGCCGGTCGGGAGGCGGGGTACGCCGGACAGGCAGCCGCTCAGCCGGTCCGCGAGCTCCGCGTCGAACCGCACCGCCGCGGTCCAGGACTCCCGCTCCGGAGCGCCGCCGAGCCGGTCGAGGAGCTCGTGCAGCAGGTCCTCCGACGGCGCGCGGGCGTCGAGCCAGGCCCGCACCAGACCGGGGACGGCGTTGACGGCGTTGGGGGTGACCTGCAGCTTGCCGAACGTCGCGAGCACGCCCAGCTCCTCGGCGTGCCGGCGCGCGGCCAGCACCATCGCGGCGAGGGCGAGCACCGGGTCGTCGCGGTCCGCCAGCCGGGTCGTCCCGGCGTGGTTGGCCTGACCGGCGAGGTCGAAGCGCCAGCGGCCGTGCGGCCAGATCTCGGTCGCGAGCCCGACCGGCGCCTCGAGAGCCCGGCCCTGCTCGACGTGCAGCTCGACGAAGCACCCGATCCGCCTGAGGGCCTCGGGGTCCTCGGCGGGAGCGAGCGGCATCACCTCCGCCATGGTGATCCCGTCGGCGTCCTTCAGGGCGAGTGCACGGTCGGGGTCGAGGGCTCCCGTCAGCAGGCGGGACCCCGCACAGGCCGTGCCGAACCGGGCGCCCTCCTCGTCGGCGAAGCACGCGATCGCGACCGGCCTCGCGAACCGGTCACGGACCGCGTCGACCGCGAGCAGGCTGCTGACGATGCCGAGCGGCCCGTCGTAGGCCCCTCCCTCGGGCACCGAGTCGAGGTGGCTCCCGAGCACGACACCCGGCTGCTCGTCGGGGTCACCCCACCAGGCCCACAGGTTGCCGGCGCGGTCGGGCACCACCGCCGCGCCCCTGGCGGTCGCCTCGCCGGTGAACCACTCGCGCAGCAGCCGGTCCTCGTCGGTCCAGGCAAACCGCCGGTACCCACCCGAACCGGTCCGGCCGACGTCCGCGATCGACGACATCAGCGCGGAGAATTGTTCGGCCACGCACCGCATGCTCTAGTAGGCGCGTGCCGCTGCAAACTCTGACGCTCGGCGGGTCGCCGGTCACCGAGCCCGAGCTGGTGGCGGTCGCACGGGACGGCGCGCGCGTCGAGCTGTCCCCCGAGGTCGTCGAGGTGCTGGGCACGGCGCGGGCGCACGTCGACCGGCTCGCCGCCGGATCCACCCCGTCGTACGGGATCTCGACCGGCTTCGGGGCGCTCGCCAACCGGCACATCCCGGTCGAGCAGCGCGCCCAGCTGCAGCGGTCGCTGGTCCGCTCGCACGCCGCCTCCAGCGGGCCGCCCGTAGAGGCCGAGGTGGTGCGCGGCATGGCACTGCTGCGCCTGCAGACCATGGCGACCGGCCGCACCGGCGTGCGGCCGGAGACGGCCCAGGCCTACGCCGCGCTGCTGAACGCCGGCATCACGCCGGTCGTCCGCGAGCACGGCTCGCTCGGCTGCTCCGGCGACCTGGCCCCCCTCGCGCACGTCGCCCTGGCGGTCATGGGCGAGGGGACGGTGCTGCTCGACGGGATCGAGATGGAGGCGTGGGAGGCCCTGGCACACAAGGGGATCGCGCCCCAGCAGCTCGCCGAGAAGGAGGGGCTCGCGCTCATCAACGGCACCGACGGCATGCTCGCGATGCTCATGCTCGCCTGCCACGACCTGAGTGCCCTGCTGAAGGTCGCGGACGTCACGGCGGCGATGAGCGTGGAGGCCCTGCTCGGGACCGACCGCACCCTGGCGGCCGATCTCGTGGGGCTCCGACCGCACCCGGGGCAGCAGGCAGCCGCAGCGAACATGCGCCGGCTGCTGGAGGGCTCGCAGGTCGTCGCCTCGCACGCCGGGCCGGAGGACACCCGGGTGCAGGACGCCTATTCGTTGCGCTGCGCCCCGCAGGTGGCCGGCGCAGCACGCGACACCCTCGCGCACGCCCGGCTGGTCGCCTCGTGGGAGGCCGGGGCGGCGATCGACAACCCCGTGCTGCTGCCCGACGGCCGCATCGAGAGCAACGGCAACTTCCACGGCGCGCCGGTCGGGTACGTCCTGGACTTCCTCGCCGTCGCCGTCGCCGACGTCGCCTCGATCAGCGAGCGGCGCACCGACCGGATGCTCGACAAGAACCGGAGCTTCGGGCTCCCGCCGTTCCTCGCCGACGACCCGGGCGTCGACAGTGGGCTGATGATCGGGCAGTACACGCAGGCCGGGATCGTCAGCGAGCTGAAGCGGCTCGCGGTGCCCGCCTCGGTGGACAGCATCCCGTCGAGCGGGATGCAGGAGGACCACGTCAGCATGGGCTGGTCCGCCGGGCGCAAGCTGCGTCGCGCCCTCGACGGTCTCTCCCGCGTGCTGGCGATCGAGGCGCTGACGGCTGCCCGCGCCCTGCAGCTGCGCGCCCCGCTCCGACCGGCCGCGGCGACAGCTGCGGCCGTCGCGGCGGTCGACCACGCGCCTGGCCCGGACCGCTTCCTCTCCCCCGAGATCGAGAGGACGGTGGAGCTGGTGCGGAGCGGCGCGCTGCTCGCCGCGGTCGAGGCCGTGACGGGAGGGCTGGACTGATGGACTGCAAGGGCTGGCTGCAGGAGGCGGCACTGCGCTGCCTGCGCAACAACCTCCACCCCGATGTCGCGGAGGACCCGGACAACCTCGTCGTCTACGGCGGCAACGGCAAGGCCGCCCGTGACCACGCCTCGCTGGCCAAGATCGAGGAGACGCTGAAGCGGCTCGCCGACGACGAGACCCTGATGGTGCAGAGCGGCAAGCCGGTCGCGGTCTTCCGCACCTTCCCCCACGCCCCGCGGGTGCTGATCGCGAACTCGCTGCTCGTCCCCGACTGGGCGACATGGCAGGACTTCTGGGAGCTGGAGGCCCTCGGGCTGACCATGTACGGCCAGATGACCGCCGGCTCCTGGATCTACATCGGCACCCAGGGGATCGTGCAGGGCACCTTCCAGACCTTCGCCGCACTCGCCGAGCAGCGGTACGACGGGACGCTGCGCGGTCGCGTCGTGCTGACCGCCGGGCTGGGCGGCATGGGAGGCGCGCAGCCGCTCGCCGTCACCATGAACGGCGGGGTGGCGCTGTGCATCGAGGTCGACCCGGCCCGCATCGCCAAGCGCCTGGAGACCCGGTACCTCGACGAGGAGGCGCCCTCCCTGACCGAAGGCCTGCGCCGCGCCCGAGAGGCTGCAGCGCAAGGGATCCCGCTGTCCATCGGTGTCGTGGCCAACGCGGCCGACGCGTTGCCGGCGCTGCTCGCGGCGGGCGAGCAGTTCGACGTCGTCACCGACCAGACCAGCGCGCACGACCCGCTCAACGGCTACGTGCCGGCAGGGATCTCGCTCGCGGACGCGCTCGTGCTGCGCAAGGAGAAGCCCCAGGAGTACGTCGAACGGGCGCGCGCCTCGATGGTCGAGCACTGCCGTGCGATGGTCGGCTTCAGCCACGCGGGCGCCGAGGTCTTCGACTACGGCAACAACCTGCGCGGCGAGGCACGCGAGGGCGGGCTGGCGGAGGCCTTCGACTACCCGGGCTTCGTCCCGGCGTACATCCGCCCGCTGTTCTGCGAGGGCATCGGGCCGTTCCGCTTCGTGGCCCTGTCGGGCGATCCGGCTGACATCGCGGCCGCCGACGACGCGCTGCTGGCGGCCTTCCCGGACAACCCGTTCGTGCAGCGCTGGATCCCGCTGGCCCGGGAGAAGGTGGCGTTCCAGGGCCTGCCGGCGCGGATCTGCTGGCTCGGCTACGGCGAGCGGGCCAAGGCGGGAGCGGTGCTCAACGACCTGGTGGCCGGCGGCGCGATCAAGGCTCCCGTCGTCATCGGCCGCGACCACCTCGACAGCGGGTCGGTGGCGAGCCCCTACCGGGAGACGGAGGCGATGATGGACGGCTCCGACGCCATCGCCGACTGGCCGGTGCTCGACGCGCTGCTCAACGTCGCGTCCGGCGCCGCCTGGGTCGCGGTCCACCACGGCGGCGGCGTCGGCATGGGCAAGTCGATCCACTGCGGCGCGCAGGTCGTCGCCGACGGCACACCGGACGCCGCGCTGCGGCTGGAGCGGGTGCTGACCAACGATCCAGGCATGGGCGTCGTCCGGCACGCCGACGCGGGCTACGAGATCGCGCGCGACGTGGCACGCACCCGGGGCGTCGACATGCCCATGCTGTGAGCACGCTGTTCCGCGGCGGCTCCTTCGTCAGCTGGGCCGACGGGCCGGTCGACGCGCTGGTCGTCGCAGACGGCCGGGTCGTTGCCCACGAGGAGCAGCCCTGCGACGACGTCGTCGAGCTCGCCGGCCGGTGCGTCGTGCCCGGGTTCGTCGACAGCCACACGCACCTGGTGTTCGGCGGCGACCGCTCGGCGGAGTTCGAGGCCCGGATGGCCGGAACCCCTTACGCAGCAGGCGGTATCCGCACCACGGTCGAGGCCACCCGAGCTGCCACCACCGAGCAGCTGCTCGAGCACACGGCGACGCTGGCGCGGGAGGCCCTGTGGTCCGGCACCACGACGATCGAGGTGAAGAGCGGCTACGGCCTGACGGTCCGCGACGAGGTCCGGCTGCTGGCCGTCGCGCGCACGGTCACCGAGCACACGACCTTCCTCGGGGCGCACGTCCCTGACGGCGACGGCTACGTGGAGCTGGTCGCCGGCCCGATGCTGGAGGCCTGCGCGCCCGACGCGACGGCCATCGACGCGTTCTGCGAGGAGGGCGCCTTCGACGTCGAGCAGTGCCGCGAGGTGCTGACGGCCGGCCAGCGGCGCGGCCTCGCGGTGCACGTGCACGCCAACCAGCTGCAGCACGGGCCGGGCGTGCAGCTCGCGGCCGAGCTCGGTGCCCTCTCGGCGGACCACTGCACGCATGTCACCGACGAGGACCTCACCGCCCTCCGCGACGCCGGCGTCACCGCGGTGCTGGTGCCGGCGGCGGAGTTCAGCACCCGGTCGTCGTACGCCCCGGCCCGTCGGCTGCTGGACGCAGGGGTGACGGTGGCCCTCGCGACGGACTGCAACCCCGGCACGTCCTTCACCACGTCGATGCCGTTCGTCGTCGCCCTCGCCGTGCGCGAGCTCCGCATGACGCCCGAGGAGGCGCTGCGGGCGGCGACGGTCGGCGGGGCGCGGGCCCTGGGGATCGACGCCGGCCACCTCCGGGTCGGCGCGACCGCCGATCTCGTCGTGCTCGACGCGCCGTCACCGGTGCACCTCGCCTACCGCCCGGGGGTGGACCTCGTCAGCGAGGTCTGGAAGGCGGGTCAGCGGGTGCGCTGAGCGCAGCCGATGCAGGTGGTGGCCGTCGGTCGCGCCGCCAGCCGCTCGGCACCGATGTCGCCTCCGCAGGTCTCGCAGCGGCCGTAGCTGCCCGCAGCCCACGCGGCCAGCGCCGCCTCCGCCGCCGCCACCGACCGGTCGGCCTGCGCGATCAGCGCGGTGAGCTGCTCGCGCTCGAAGGCGAGCGTGGCGCCCTCCGGGTCGTGCTCGTCGTCGGCGTTGGCCCCCTCGGCGGCGGCGACCACCTCCGCGCGAGCCGCAGTCAGGTCTGCGGCCTGGCGACGGGCGTCTTCGAGGGCCGTCCGCAGCTGCTCCACGTCAGGCCCAACCCCCGCCGGACGCGCGTGCTTCCCGCTGTGTCATCATCTGATGACATCAGTCGATGACCGGAGGTGGACGGCATGCCGAGCCGGCGGCTCGTCCCCGTGCTCGTCTACCTGGCCACGGTGACCTCCGTGGTCAGCAGCCTGGGCGCTCCGCTGGTGCCGACGATCGCGCACGACACGCACGTGTCCCTCGCCAGCGCGCAGTGGTCGCTGACCATCAGCCTGCTCGTGGGCGCCGTGGCCACCCCGACGCTGGGCCGGCTCGGCGACGGCCGGCACCGACGCCGCGCGGTGCTCGGTGCCCTCATCACCGTGGTGCTGGGCTGCGTCCTGGCCGCCGTGCCCGGACCGTTCTGGCTGCTGCTGGTCGGCCGCGGGCTGATGGGCGTGGGGCTGGGGCTCACCCCGCTGACGATGGCGATCGCCCGCGACGCCCTGGACGGGGCCCGCCGGCTCCGGGTCGTCGGCCTGCTGTCGATCACCGCTGTCGCGGGCATCGGCCTGGGCTACCCGGTCACCGGGCTGATCGCGCAGCAGCTGTCGTTCCGCGCCGGCTTCTGGTTCGGCGCCGGCGTGACCGCACTGGGTCTGCTGCTCGCCTGGGTCACCGTCCCGTCCGTGGCCGACCGGCCCACCGCCCGCCTCGACTGGGTCGGCGCGCTGCTCCTGGGCGCCGGGGTCGCCGCCGTGCTGCTCGCGCTCGGTCAGGCCGAGGCGTGGCCGACACCGCTGGTGCTCGCCCTGCTCGCGGCGAGCGCCGTGCTGCTCGCCGGGTGGTGGCGGCACGAGCTGCGCACCGAGCACCCGCTCGTCGACCTGCGGCTGGTCCGCAACCGGACCGTGCTCACCGCCGACCTCACCGGACTGCTCGCCGGCATCGGCATGTACGCGCTGATCTCCATGATCATCAGGTTCGCCCAGACCCCGCGGTCGGCGGGCTACGGCCTCGGCGCCAGCATCGTCGTCAGCGGTCTTCTGCTGCTGCCGCTGTCGGTGCTGTCCACGGCCTCGAGCCGGGTCGCGCCGGTGCTCGCCGACCGGTTCGGGCAGCGAGCGGTGCTCCCGATCGGCTGCGGCGTCTTCGTCGCCGCCAACCTGGTGTTCGCCCTCGACCGCAGCAGCACCGCTGCCGTGGTCGTCGTGATGGCGCTCGGCGGCCTCGGCATCGGCTGCACCTTCGCCGCGCTGCCGGGGCTGATCGTCGGGAGCGTGCCCGCCCACGAGACCGGCAGTGCGATGAGCTTCAACCAGGTGCTGCGCTACATCGGGTACTCCACCGGGTCGGCGCTGTCGGCGACGGTCCTCGCTGCCCACACACCCGCGGGGCAGCTGCTCCCCGAGTCGCGTGGGTACACGACGGTGGCGCTGATCGGCATCGCGGTGCTGGTCGTCGCCGGCGTGGTGAGCGCCGTCGTGCCGGGCCGCGAGACCGCACCCGACCTGGAGCTCGCCGAGGAGAGCGTGCTCGACGGCGTCCCGGTGAGGGTGGACTGATGGCCAGAGGACAGGACCTGCTGCTCACGGCGGCCCAGCAGCTGTTCGCCGAGCGGGGCTACGAGCGCGTCACCACCCGCGAGATCGCCGAGCGCGCCGGCGTCGACGCCTCGCTGATCGCGCGCTACTTCGGCAGCAAGGCAGGGCTCTACCTCGCCGCGCTGCGGGCCGAGCTCGGCGACGGGCCGCCCCCCGACCTGCTGGAGCCGGAGCGCATGGCGGCGCTGCTCGGACGGGTCGACCAGCGCGGACCGGGACCGGTCTTCCAGTCCGCCGTGCGCCCCCACGAGGACGAGTCGGTGCAGGCCGAGGCACGACAGGCCCTGCACGCGCGCCTCGTGACCCCCCTGGCGGAGCGGTTCGCGGCGGCCGGCGTCGCCGACCCGCAGCTGCGGGCAGAGCTCGTCGCCGCGGCCTTCGCCGGCATCGCGCTCGGGCGCGCGAGCGGGTCGTTCCCCAGCCTCCAGAAGGTCTCCCCCGACGACCTCGTCGTCCTGCTCCAGGAGCTGCTTGCGCCATGAGATGGTTCTTCACCGACCGCACGACCGGTCGCCTGGTCATCGCGCAGTGGCCGAACGCGCCGCTGTGGGTCTGGATCCTCGCCACGGTGGCGCACGCCCTCACGGGAGCCGGCTGGCTGACCTGGGTGGCGACGGCCGCGCTCGTGGTGTGGGCACTGCTCGAGGTGGCGCGCGGCGCGAGCCCGTTCCGCCGTGTCCTGGGCGGGATCGTCCTGGCGGCACTGCTCGTGCGGGTGCTCGCCGGATAGCGGGACCCTGACGCAGCCGGGAGCGCTACAGCGGGACGGCTTCCTCGAAGGTCGCCTTCATCTTCTCGGTCCACGTCGTGACGACGACCTTCGCGTCCGGCAGGCCCAGCGCCTCGAGCTCCTTGGCGATGGGGTGCGAGCCCAGCGTCAGCGACACGCCCTCACCGAAGCCCATCCCCGAGCCGGACCCGCCCTGCGTGAACCGGGTCCGGTGCGGCTTGCCGCCGATCAGCGTGTACGACGTCATCGGCAGCGGCGGCATCTCGTCGGTGCCTCCGCGCGGGACCGTGATGTCGAGGACCAGCTCGCCGCCCATGGTGAGCACCCATCGCGACGTGGTGTCGGTCTGCGTCACGTCGATCTGCTCCACCGACTTCGGGAAGCCCCAGATCTCGTTGCCGGCGACACAGGTGAACTCCTGGTCGACCGGGAGGTGCGTGATGAAGTTGCCGTCCTCGCCGCCACCGGCCGGGCGGACGAACAGGATGGTGCCGACCTCGTGGTAGGCGCCGAGGTCGTTGACCCGGTAGTCGACGAGCGCCAGGGCGAACTGGGCTCGCCCCGGCTCGGACTCGATGATCTCGAAGCCCTCAGGCGCGAGCGCCTGGGCGGCGGGCAGCGGCACGTCGAAGATCACGGTGCCGGCGGAGGCGTCGGCCACCTCGACGGGCAGCGTCACGGTCTTGCCGAGGATGTCGAAGGACGTCATGGCCGACATAGAACACGTTCCACCCGCTCAGGGGAAGCCCCTGCCCCTACTCTCCGCGGATGAGCTACCCGATGCAGCCACCACCCGGCTACGGCCTCCCGGCCCAGGGGTACGCCGGCGGCTACGACGGACCGCCGGGCCGCCCGCGTCCGACAGGGACGTCCATCCTGCTGTTCGTCGTGACGTTCGGCATCTACGGCTACGTGTACAACTACCAGGTCCACGACGAGATGAAGCGGCACAGCGGACGCGGCATCGGTGGGGGCATCGCGCTGCTGCTGACGTTCCTCGCCGGGATCGCGATGCCGTTCCTCACCCCGCACGAGGTCGGCAACCTCTACGCGCGCAAGGGCATGCCGCAGCCTGTCAAGGCGATCACCGGGCTGTGGCTGCTGGTCCCCGCCATCGCCGGCTACCTGCTCATGGTGGTGGCGTTCGTCGGCCTGGTGGCCAGCACCACGAAGGACCCGGTGACGGGAGCGACCAGCGATCCGTCGACAGGAGCGGTCGTGCTCCTCGTCGTCGCCGTCCTGGCGCTGCTCGCCGGCGCGACCGCCGGGGGCATCGTGTGGTTCGTCAAGACCAACGGCGCGCTGAACCGCTACTGGGCGACCGTCAGCGCGGCTGCACCGACAGCGTGACGGTGCCGGGTCGCGTCGCCCTCACGAGCAGCAGCTGCGCGTTCGGGGCGGACACCACGGTGCCGCCCTTGACCACCGCCCGGTAGCCCCTCGGGTAGCCGCGCTTCGGCACCCAGACCTCCGTGAGCCCGGTGCGGGGGTCGGCGTCCCACCACGCCAGCAGCCCTCGTCCGACGAGCTGGGTGTGCAGCGGGCGGCCCGCGTAGGCCCGGACGTACGGCACGGCGAGCAGGTCGAGCTTGGCCGCCTTGGCGGTGCGCAGGTCGCTGTCGTTCGTGAACAGGCCCTGACCGCCGGAGTCCTGCGACTCCGTGGTCGGGTCGCCCCACTCCTTGTAGTGCCAGTAGACCCAGCCCGTCAGCGCCTTGTCGGCCGACGAGGTGACCCGGCTGATGTCGCCGAGGTCGTCGGACGCGCCGAACTCCGTGAGCAGCGTCGCCCAGCCGTTCTGCTCGGCGACGCTGCTGGCGTTGCTGAACACCAGGTCGCCCTGCGGGCCGCACTCCGGAGTGGCCGTGCCGCCCGAGGAGTGCGTGAGACCGGCGGTGGTGCAGTACTGGTGGAACGACAGCCCGATCCGGTCGGCGCGCAGGTCGAGGTCGGTCTGCGAGCCGTCGTTGAAGAGCACCTGCGGCTCGATCCACACCAGGTGCGTGCGGTCGACGGCGCGGATGGCGGCGAGCGCCTTCTCGTACACCGGCTGCAGCGACGTCCGGTCGAAGACGGGGCAGCCGGCGGGCTGGGCGCAGGTGGCGAACTGGGTGCCCGGCCACGGCTCGTTCATGAGGTCGTAGCCCAGCACGTACGACGTGCTGCGGAAGCGCTTGGCCACGGCGCCCCAGGCCCTCGCGTAGAGGTCGACGAGCTCGTCCTTGTTGGCGTAGAAGTTGTCGAAGGCCCGGCTGGTCGAGGGCTGGAAGTAGTTGCCCGGGAAGCCGGCGTTCACGGGCGTCGGCAGGCCGTCGTCGTCCACCGCCCAGGCCGGGAACCCCTCGCCGCCGTACCTCTCGGCGTAGAGGTCCTGGTGGAAGTCGAGCAGGACCCAGATCCTGCGGTCGGTCAGCAGCTTCGCCTCCGCGGCGATGCGGTCGAGGTAGCGCTGGTCCACGACCCCGCGGCGCGGCATGACGCCGGCGAAGATGACGCCCAGCCGCACGACGTCGAAGCCCTGTGCCGCGATCCAGTCCGCGTCCTCGGCGGTGAAGCCCGCGGCGGTCGCAGGCGGGACGTACGGCGCGCGCTTCCAGACGGCGTTGACGCCGTGCAGCACGACGACCCTGCCGTGGGAGTCGGCCAGGAACCGGCCCTGCCGGTGCAGCGCCACGGGCCCGCCCGCGGCCGACGTGGGCACCGCGGCCCCGGCGGACACCGCAGCAGCTGCCAGCAGGAGCAGGGCGAGGAGGCGGCGCATGCGGCTGCCTTCGACGCCACGCGGCGGATTCCTCTTGCCCCTTGAATTCAACAGGTGTAGAACTCCACACATGGAGAATTCTGTGCGGGTGGAGGACCTCGTCGTCGTCCGGGGCCGGACGGAGGTCCTGCACGGCCTGTCGTTCGACCTGGAGCCGTCGCGGATCACCGGGCTGCTGGGACCGTCGGGGAGCGGCAAGACCACGCTGATGCGCGTGCTCGTGGGCGTGCAGTCGGGGGTGTCGGGCGCGGTCAGCGTCCTCGGGTCGCCGGCAGGCACCGCCTCGCTGCGCAGCCGCGTGGGCTACGTGACGCAGGCACCAGCCGTCTACACCGACATGTCGGTAGGAGAGAACCTGACCTACTTCGCCAGTGTCCTCGGCTCTGACGGCGTGGACGAGGTGCTGGAGCAGGTGGGGCTCGCCGACCGCAAGGCCCAGCTGGTGCAGACGCTGTCCGGGGGCGAGCGCGCCCGGGTGTCGCTCGCCACCGCGCTGCTCGGCAGCCCTGAGCTGCTGGTGCTCGACGAGCCGACCGTGGGGCTCGACCCCGTGCTCCGCCGTGACCTCTGGCAGCTGTTCCGCACGCTCGCGGACGCAGGGACCACCGTGCTCGTCAGCAGCCACGTCATGGACGAGGCGACCCGGTGCGACCGGCTGCTGCTGCTGCGGGAGGGCCGGTTGGTCGCCGACGACTCCCCCGCCGGCCTGCTCCGGTCCACCGGCGCGAGCGACATCGAGGGCGCCTTCCTCACCCTGGCGCTGGCCTCATGAGCGCCCGGATCACCCTCGCCACCACCCGCCGGGTCCTCACCCAGCTGCGTCGCGACCACCGCACGATGGCGCTGCTGCTCGTCGTCCCCGTCGTGCTGCTGACGCTGCTGCGCTACGTCTTCGACGACAAGCCGCTGGTCTTCGACCACGTCGGCGGTCCGCTGCTGGCGCTCTTCCCCTTCACCACCATGTTCCTGGTGACGTCGGTCGCGATGCTGCGGGAGCGGACGACCGGCACGCTCGAGCGGCTGCTCACCACCCCGATGGGCAAGGCCGACCTGCTGTTCGGCTACGCCCTCGCCTTCGGTGGCGTGGCCGTCCTGCAGACCGGCCTCGCGTCCGCGGTGGCGCTCGGACCCCTCGGCCTCGACGTCGCGGCCGGAGCGGCACCGGTCGTCCTGCTCGCCGTGCTCGACGCGCTGCTCGGCATGGCCCTGGGCCTGTTCCTGTCCGCCTTCGCCCGCAGCGAGTTCCAGGCGGTCCAGTTCCTGCCCGCCGTCGTGCTGCCACAGGTGCTGCTGTGCGGGCTGTTCGCCCCCCGCGCGACGATGGCGGCCCCGCTGCGCTGGCTCTCCGACGCCTTCCCGCTGACCTACGCCGTCGACGGGATGCAGGAGCTGGCCGCGAGCGCGTCGGTCACCGGTCAGTTCGGGCGCGACCTCGTCATCGTGGCCGGGGCGTCGATCCTCGCGCTCGCGCTCGGCGCGGCGACCCTCCAGCGGCGCAGCGCGTGAGCCCTGCCCAGCAGGGCCGGCGCCCCGGGGAGAGCGGCACGCGCGCGGCGATCCTGGCTGCGGCAAGGGAGGCGTTCGCGAGCCAGGGCTACACGGCAACCTCGCTGCGCGGCATCGCCCGCACCGCCGGGGTCGACCCCTCGCTCGTCACGCACTTCTTCGGGAGCAAGGACGCGCTGTTCGAGGCGTCGCTCGACCTCCCGATGGACCCGGCGGCGCTCGTCGAGGGCCTGCTCGCCGGTGGCGTCTCCGGTCTCGGTGAGCGGGTGGTCCGCACCTTCCTGCTCGTCTGGGACAGCACCCCCGGCCAGGGCCCGATGCTCGCGATGCTGCGCGGCGCGGTCTCGCACGACGACAGCGCCGCCCGGCTGCGCGAGCTGCTGCTGCGCGTGATCCTGCGGCCGATCGCGCACGGTGCGGGCGGGGACGACCCCGACCGGCGGGCCGCCCTGCTGGCCTCCCAGGTCGTCGGGCTGGCGATGACGCGCTACGTCCTCAAGCTCGAGCCGCTCGCCTCCGCACCACCCGACGAGCTGGCACCGGTGATGGGAAAGACGCTGCAGCGCTACCTGACGGGTCCCCTCTGATCGGTCTCGACTCGGTTACGGTGGCAACTCCACGACCGTCCGCCGCGTCTACCAGGAGTGATCGCCATCCGCCGCCTCGCGCCGGCCGCCCTCGCCCTGCTGCTCACGGCCGCCTGCAACGACACCGCCCCGACGGTCGCGGCCGGCGTCCCGCTGCCGCAGGACACGCCCTCGGCCACCGCAGCCGCCACCACGGCTCCTCCGGTGACGCCGTCGCCGACCGCCGCGCCGGTGACACCGAGCCCGAAGCCCGCGCCCCCGACGTACGACGTGAAGGGGGTCCAGCACCAGCTCGCGGGGCTGTTCTACCTGGGACCGGTCGACGGCAAGCCCGGCAGCGGGTTCGCCAGTGCGGTCGCGGCCTTCCAGAAGGTGAACGGGCTCTACGGCGACGGGGTCGTCGGGAAGAAGACGCTGGCCGCGCTGAAGCACCCCGCACCGCTGCCGAGGCCGAAGGAGTCCCGCGCCGGCGTCCGCGTCGAGGTGGACCTCACCAAGCAGGTGCTCTACCTCATCCGGGACGACAAGATCACGCGGATCGTCCCGGTGAGCTCGGGCAGCGGCGCGCACTACTACACGAAGTCGGGGCACCGGGCCACCGCGCTGACCCCGATCGGCCACTACGTGATCCAGCGCCGCATCCGAGGTGTGCGGGTCGCCGACCTCGGCACCCTCTACGACCCGGAGTACTTCTACAAGGGCTGGGCCATCCACGGCTCGGGCAGCGTTCCCGGCTATCCCGCGTCGCACGGCTGCATCCGGGTCTCGCGGGCGAACGGGACCTGGCTGCTCGGCCAGATCGGCGTCGGCACCCACGTCTACGTCTACGGCGGCACGCACGTCTTCCCGGCCGGCTCGACCGCCCCGGGCACCGACGACCCGGGCGGCGACACCGGCCCGGTCGCCGCGCCGACCGCGACGCCCACCAGCACCCCGCGGCCGACCGCCTCTCCGAGCCCGTCGGCGTCACCGTCGCCGTCGCCGCGACCGCTGCCGACCCTCACGCCCTAGCTCGGCGGGGAAGCCCTACGGGAGGCGCAGCGTCGCGACGACACCGGCGTGGTCCGACGCCCAGTAGGGCGCGGTGCCCTCGAACGCGGTGTCTCCGGTGCGGACCGCCGACTGCGGCAGCTGCGGCCCGTGCGTCAGCACGAGGTCGATCCGCTCGTGCAGCTGTGACGTGGGCACCGCGAGGGAGCCGTCCTGACAGCAGGTGTCGCCGACGCCGGAGGCAGCGTCGCGGAAGTAGTCGCGGGTGAGGTCGGCGTAGGTCGTCGTGTTGGAGCCGTCCGCGGCGCTGTTGAAGTCACCGACGGCCACGACACCGCCGGGGGTCCTGACCGCGGCGACGAACTCACGGCCTTCGGCCTGCTGCACCGCGGGGGCGTCCTCTGTCTCGAGGTGCGTCAGGGCGAAGCGGAAGTGCCTGCTGCCCAGCGACACCTCCGTCGTCGCCCAACCACGACTGAACGACAGCTGCCCGACCGGCGTCGTGACGACCTGCTGGGCGGTGTAGGTCCCGTGCCGGGCGCCGCTCGCGGACAGGCCTGGCCGGTCGTGGGCGACGAGGATGACGTCCCGGTCCTGGAAGCGCAGCCAGCAGGCCCCGAGGACCTGCGACGCACAGGCCGGACCGACCAGCGGGACAGGGCCGATGTCGGCGTTGTCGGAGACCGCGGCCACGTCGTAGTGCAAGCCGCGGTCCAGCAGCGCTGCCTGCAAGATGACCAGGAAGTCCTGGCTCGGTGTCAGCGCCGCACCCGTGACGGTCCAGTTCGAGACCTCCTCGAGCCCGATCAGGTCGGGATGGGCCGCCGCCACCTCGTCCGCCAGGGCACCGGCACGCGTCGGGAACCCGGTGAAGAGCACGTTGCCCCAGATCTGGGCGACGGCGCCGAGGAAGTCAGCCTGGCTCTGCGCGGCAAGTGCCGGGGCAAGGTCGGACCCGAGGTAGAGGTTGCGCGTCATGACCGTGACCGTCGTGCGGTCGCCGGCGTGCGCGACACCGGGCGCGGACAGCGGGACGAGCACGGCCAAGGCGACGAGAAGTCGGGCGATCAGTCTCATGCCCACAAGGTGGACCATCGCCGGGACCAGATGCCATGGCCACTCCGGAGGGCTTAGAGGGCTAGCCCGGTGAGGACCATCACGCGCTCCTCCGTGAGGTCGTGCATGGCCGAGCGCACCCCTTCGCGGCCGCGTCCGCTGTCCTTCACGCCCCCGTACGGCATCTGGTCGGCACGGAAGCTGGGCACGTCACCGACGACGAGCCCACCCACCTCCAGGGCGCTGAAGGCCCGGAACGCCGTCTGCACGTCGGTCGTGAAGATCCCCGCCTGCAGGCCGAAGCGGGAGTCGTTGACCAGCGCGAAGGCCTGCTCCAGGTCGTCGAACGCCTCCAGCACGAGCACCGGCCCGAACACCTCCTCGGCGACGACCTTGGACCCCGCCGGTGCGCCCTCCAGCAGCGTGGGCTGCAGAGCGTTGCCGTCCCGGCCACCACCGGTCAGCAGGGTCGCCCCGGCGTCGACAGCCTCCTGGACCCACGAGCTGACCCTGTCTGCTGCCCTGTCGTCGATGAGCGGACCGACGTCGTCCCGGGCGCTCTGCGCCTCCACAGCCCTCACCAACTTGTCCCGGAACGCGTCCAGGACGGCACGCGCGACGTAGACCCGCTGCACGCTGATGCAGGACTGGCCGGCCTGGTACATCCCGAAGGTCGCGATGCGCGCGGCCGCACCGTCGAGGTCCGCGTAGTCGGCGGTCACGATCACCGCAGCGTTGCCGCCGAGCTCGAGGATCACCTCCTTGCGGGGTACGGCGTCGCGGATGGCCCAGCCGACGGGGACCGAGCCGGTGAACGACACGACGGGCAACCGGGGGTCCTGCACGAGTGCGGAGGTGGCGTCGTTGCCGAGCGGCAGCACCGACCAGGAGCCCTCGGGCAGGTCGGTCTCCGCGAGCACCTCCCCGAGCAGCAGCGCGGACAGCGGTGTGGCAGGGGCCGGCTTGAGCACGATCGGCGCACCGACGGCGAGCGCAGGCGCCACCTTGTGGGCCACGAGGTTGAGGGGGAAGTTGAACGGCGCGATGCCGAGCACCGGTCCGTAGGGCACCCGCCGGGTGAGGGCGAGCCGGCCTGCGGCCGCGGGGTCGGTGTCCAGTCGCTGCAGCTCCCCGGACCACCGCCGCGCCTCCTCCGCCGCCCACCGGAACGTGGAGACCGCGCGCGCCGTCTCCCCCTGCGCCCACTTCAGCGGCTTGCCGTTCTCGGCGACGATGAGCTCGGCGAACTCCGCGGCCCGCGCCTTCAGCTGCGCGGACACGTGGTCGAGGGCGGCGGCCCGGACGTGGGCCCCGGTCGCGCGGAACGGGATCGCGGCGGCTGCCGCGGCAGCAACGGCCCGCTCCACCTCGGCCGCGCCCGGCACGGCGACGGTGCCGACGAGAGACCCGTCCCCGGGGTGGTGCACCTCGCTCGTCGTACCGGTCGTGACGGGCTTGCCTGCCACCCAGGCTGGTGTCGTCATGGGCCCATCCTGCACCTCGACCGACAGCTCGAAGTGACGGGCCACCACCTTCGTCATGAGCCTCAGGAGCTGCCTCGTAGCGGCGCCGGTCGTTGTCCGCGCGCCCTAGTGTGGAGAAGACCAACGGTTGGGGGAACGCATGAAAGCGGTCGAGGTGCGCGGCCTCGAGAAGTCCTACGGCGACGTGCATGCAGTGCGCGGCGTCGACTTCGACGTCTCGCCCGGCGAGACCTTCGGCTTCCTCGGGCCGAACGGCGCCGGCAAGTCGACGACCATCAAGATCCTCTGCACGCTGGCGAAGGCCAGTGGCGGGAGCGCCCGCGTCGCGGGGTTCGACGTCACCACGCAGCGCGACGACGTCCGGCGGCACATCGGTCTGGTCTTCCAGGACACCACGCTCGACGGCTACCTGAGCGCCGAGATGAACCTGCGCTTCCACGCCGAGCTCTACGGCATGCCGCGTGACGCCGTCGGCCCGCGGCTGCGGCAGGTCATGGAGATGGTCGGGCTGTGGGAGCGCAAGGACTCCAAGGTCATCACCTTCTCCGGCGGCATGAAGCGCCGCCTCGAGATCGCCCGCGGGCTCATGCACTCCCCCCGGGTGCTGTTCCTCGACGAGCCGACCGTGGGTCTCGACCCGCAGACCCGCGCGTCCATCTGGGAGTACATCGAGCGGCTGCGTCGGGAGGAGGAGATCACCATCTTCCTCACCACGCACTACATGGACGAGGCCGAGCACTGCGACCGCATCGCCATCATGGACGAGGGCAAGCTCGTCGCCCTCGACACCCCCGCCGCCCTGAAGGCCAGCGTGGGCAGCGACCGCGTGACGATCCGCACGGCCGACGACGAGGAGGCGCTGCGGCGGCTCCCGGACGGCATCGCGACGAGCGAGGGCATCGTGCTCAGCGTCGAGGACGGCGAGGGGTACGTGCCCAAGCTGTTCGCCGAGCTGGGCGTGCCGATCACCCACGTCAGCATCCGGAAGCCGTCGCTCGACGACGTCTTCCTCTCCTACACCGGCCGCACCATCCGCGACTCGGAGACCACTCCCGGCATGCCTGCCTTCTTCGCCGCCATGGCCCGCCGATGACCGCCGTCGCGGGTGTCGTCGTCCCCGCCCGCACCGTCGCCCTCGACGTCCGCGCCATCAAGATCGTCGTGCAGCGCGACCTCATCCGCACCTACCAGGACAAGACGCGGTTCATCAGCGCGCTCATCCAGCCCGTCCTGTTCCTGTTCGTCCTCGGGGCCGGCCTGTCGTCGCTGACCGGCTCGACCACCGGACCGATCGACCTGCGCACGTTCATGTTCCCCGGCATCCTCGCCACGTCGACGCTGTTCACCGCGATGTTCAGCGCCATGTCGATCGTGTGGGACCGCGAGTTCGGGTTCCTCCGCGAGATGCTCGTCGCGCCCGTGCGCCGAAGCTCCATCATCCTCGGCAAGGCGATCGGCGGTGCCACCATCGCGACGCTGCAGGGCGTGATCGTGCTGCTGCTCGGGATCGTCGTCGACGTGCCCTACACGTTCGGGCTCGTCCTCACGCTGCTCGCCGAGGTCTTCCTGCTGTCGTTCACCCTGACGGCGTTCGGTCTCGCGATCGTCGCGCGCATCACCCAGGTGCAGACGGTCATGGGCCTCATGCAGATGCTGCTGCTCCCGCTGTCCTTCCTGTCCGGCGCGATGTACCCGCTGTCGAACCTGCCGACCTGGCTCAGCATCGCGACCCGGCTCAACCCGCTGACCTACGCGGTGCACCCGGTGCGGACCGCGGTGTTCGCCCACCTCGACCTGCCCGACGCGGTCCGCGCCCGCCTCAACCCGCCCATCACGTGGTTCGGGTGGGAGGTGGCGATCTGGCTGCAGCTGCTGCTCGTGGCCGGCATCGGCGTCGCGCTGCTGCTCGTCGCCGTCCGCCAGTTCCAGAAGGTCGAGTAGCCGCTCCCGCCGGGCGATCTTTGCCCGCGCCGTGCCGCCAGTGAGCGGGCGGCCCGCTCAAAGATCAGGTACGACGACCCGCGCGCGCTCGATCTTTGCGGCCGCCCTGCCAGACCTGAGCGTGCAGCCCACGCAAAGATCGTCCGCGGGAGCGGCGGCTACTCGCGGCCGAGGCCGGCTTCCCTCGCCAGGACGGCGGCCTGCGCGCGGTCGGTGAGCTGCAGCTTGCTGAGGATGCTCGAGACCACGTTGCTGACCGTCTTCGCGGCGAGCCCGAGCCGACGCGCGATGTCGCGCGCGGCGAGGCCGGACGCCAGCAGGTCGAGGACCTCGAGCTCCCGGGCGGTCAGCTCCGGGAAGGGCCGTTCCGCTCGCGGCGGAGCGGTGAGCTGGGCAAGCACCCGGGCGGCGACGCCGGGGCCGAACACCGCCTCGCCCGCGGCCACCCCGCGGACCGCCCGTTCGATCTCCTCCTGCTCGGCACCCTTGAGCAGGTAGCCGCGGGCACCCGCGCGCATCGCGGCGAACAGCGAGTCGTCGTCGTCGAACATGGTCAGCACGCAGACGGCCGCCGACGGCACCGCACGGGCGAGCTCCCGCAGCGCGTGGAACCCGTCGGCCAGGGGCATCTGCAGGTCGAGCAGGACGACGTCCGGCCGGTGCAGCACGGCCTCCTTCACGACCTGCCTGCCGTCCGCGGCCTGAGCGACGACCTCGATCCCCTCGAGCGACCCGAGCAGGGCCACGAGCCCCTGCCGCATCACGGGGTGGTCGTCGGCCACGAGCACGCGGATCATGCCGGCATCACGCCGGCACCAGCGGGAGCGTCGCCCGCACGACGCCGCCCGTGCTCCCCGGTCCGACGACGCAGCTGCCGCCCAGTTCCTCCGCGCGCTCGCGCATGCTCGTGGTGCCCACGCCACCACCCCACACCGCGGCCCCGCCGTCGTCCAGGACCTCGACGACCAGGTGGTGCGCGTCGCGGCAGAGCCGGAGCTCCGCAGTGGCGGCCGCGCTGTGCCGGACGACGTTGGTGAGTGCCTCGGTGGCGATGCGGTAGGCCGCGACCTCCAGCGCTGCGGGCAGCTCGCCCAGCGGTCCTGCGGTCACCGTCACGGCGAGCGGCTCCCCGTCGGCCCGTGACGTCAGCTGCCCGGCGCGGAGCTCCAGGGCAGCGACGAGCCCGAGCTCGTCCAGCGCTCGCGGACGCAGGTCGTCGACGAGCCGGCGCACCTCGGCGATCGCGGTGCGGGTCTCGGTCCGGACCGCGCGGAGCAGCTCGGCGGCAGCAGCTGCGTCGCTGCCGGCGACGTTCGCGGCGGCATCGGCCGACAAGGCGACGCCGGTGAGCAGCGGACCGAGCCCGTCGTGCAGGTCGCGGCGCAACCTCCGCCGCTCCTCCTCGCGTGCCGTCACGAGGCGCTCCCGCGACACCTGCAGCTCTCGGGAGACGCGCGTGGCCGCGACAGCCACCGCGAGCGGTCCGGAGAGCATCTCGAGGACGCGTGCGTCGGCAGCCCCGAGGACGCGCTCACCGCTCCGCAGCCCGACGACCAGAGACGCCTCTGCTGACAGCACCAGCTCCGCCGTGTGCCCGCCCGGAGCCCCGGCCCGCCCGAGCACCTCACCGGTGGCGTCGATCACGGCCACCGACGGCAGCCGCATCGCCTCCCGTACCGCTTCCAGAGCCGTCGACAGGTCGGTGAGGGCACCGCCGACGCGGGACGCGAGCCGCAGCGGGTCGCCGCGGTCGCCGTAGAGCAGCCGCTCCACGGCCACCTGCAGCCGCGCCCTGAGGGGGAAGGCGAGCAGCGAGACCAGCAGCGCAGACGCCACTCCGGACAGCAGGAGGACGGCCGCGGCATAACCCGCCAGCACGAGAGCGGAGAGCAGGACGTACGCGACACCACGCGCCAGCACCAGCCGGATGTCGAGGAGCCCGTGACGGAGCACCGCGACGGTGACCGCGGCCGGCAGCAGCGGGATCGCGAACAGCACGACGACAGGCGTGCCCGCGACCAGGGACCAGGGGGCCACCGCCGCGAGGACGAAGGCGGCGGCGGCAACGACCCACAGCAGCTGACGGCGCACCTGCTCGTCCCCCCGCCGGTAACGGACGCTCAGGGCTGCGACGCCGAACAGCATCGACAGCACCCAGCGCAGCTCGCTCGCCGTCCAGAGCACGGCCCAGCCACCGTCGGTCGGCAGCGTCCACCAGCCGTCCGGGATCCCCTCGAGCTGCTGCGGAGACGTGCCCGTCTCCACGACGAACAGCGGCGACGTGACGGCGACCAGCACGAACCACGGCCGCCAGCGGGGCGAGGGCAACCGGCCGTCCGGGAGCAGCGCGAGGGAGAGTGGAAGGCACACGCCGATGTGCACCGGCCAGGCCCACGCGAAGACCGTGGTCAGCAGCCGCATCGACCAGACCGGCCCACCCGCGTCGTGGACGAGCTGGTCGAGCGGCGCGGCCGAGGCCGTCACGTTCTGCAGCAGCCCCCCGACGAGGAACAGCCACCCCACCGGGTGCCGGGGGCGGTGCCAGACCAGCAGGGCACCGCACAGCCCGAAGCCCAGCCCGATGACCGCGTTGCTGACCACGAAGGACTCGAGCGCCCGGGTGAAGTCCCAGCCGGCCGCGACGGAGGCGACGGAACCGGTGGCGGCCAGCAGCACGCAGAGCACCGCTCCGGTGACCGCTGCTGCCCTCGTACGCACGACCGGCAGTGTGGCCCACGGGTCGTCCCGGTGTCTCGGGACGCCGTCCCGGCTGTCCCGGGCAGCCTCCCGGACCCGAGCGGCCCAGCGCTCTGCCGTCCGGGACGTCCGGAGCACGACGGTGTGCCCACGCCGACAAGGCAACCCTCGAGCACAAGGAGCCGTTCCATGAGCACACGCATCGCGCTGGTCCTGCTGGGCCTGCTGTCCGCCGGCGACGTCGCCGGCCTCGCCCTGACCGACGGCGAGCACCCGCCCTACGTCGTCGCCGCCGCCGGCGCCCTGCTGGGTGTCGCCTCGCTCGTCCTGGTGGCCCGCGTGTGGCAGGGCCACACCCGCAGCGTGACCCCTCTGATCGTGCTGCGGGTCCTCTCGGCAGCGAGCGCGCTGCCCGCGTTCGTCGTCTCGGGCGTCCCCGCCCCTGCGGTGGTCTCCGCCGGCGTGATCGTGGCGCTGACCGCGATCGCCGTCCTGCTGCTCGGCCTTCCGGTGCACCACTCCCGGGTAGCGTCATGAGCCGCCGCACCGCGCTGCTGCTGCTGCCGCTCGGGCCGCTGTGCGTCGGCTTCCTGCGACTGCTGCTGCCCTACTACACCGCCGGCGACAGCACAGCCTCCGCGCGGGCTGTCGCAGCCCACCCGGGACGCGAGAGCGCCGTGCTGTGGCTGGGGATGCTCGCGGTCCTGACCCTGGTGCCGGGCATCTACGCAGCCCGGTCGTTCCTGCCGCAGACGCGGTTGCGGGCATGGGCCGTCGGCCTCGTCGTGGCCGGCTACCTCTGCCTTCCCGCGCTGCTGGCCGGCGACCTGATCCTGTGGCTCGGGGCCGACCAGGGGCTGGACCCGCAGCTGACGGGGAAGCTCATCGACGCCGTCCATCCGTCGTACGACGTGTCCCTCGGCATCTTCGTCGTCGGGCACGTGATCGGCACTGTGCTGCTCGGTATCGCCTGCCTGCGCAGCGGACGACTGCCCGCCGGGATCTGCTGGGCGCTGGTGGTCTCGCAACCGCTGCACTTCCTGACCACGGTGTTCCTCGGCCTGGCGTGGCTCGACCTGCTCGCCTGGAGCCTCACTGCCCTGGCGATGGGCACGATCGCGGTGGCGCTCGCCCAGCAGCCCGAGGAGCAGCCGGCCCTGGCTCGGGTGTAGAAACCGCAGGTGCCCCGACTCGTCTACACCGCGCTGGCGGCAGCCGACACGTTGCTCGCCGCCACCGAGCGCGAGCGCCCGCGCCGGCTCACCAAGCCGCTGCTCATGCCGACGCTGCTGGTCGGCAAGCCCCGGCCGGTGCAGCGGGCGCTCGCGCTCGGGGGTGTCGGCGACGTCGCGCTGCTCGGGAAGGGCGACCTCGCCTTCACCGCCGGGCTCGGGTCGTTCCTCGCCGGCCACATCGCGTGGATGGCGGCGCTGCGGCCGCGGTCGACCGGCGCCCTGACGGCGGCCCGGGCAGCCCCCTTGCTGGCCGCGTGGGCTGGGCTCAACGCCTACCTCTGGCCACGGACCGGCAAGGACCGGATCCCCGTGCTCGTCTACTCGACCGCGCTGGTCGGGACGGCGCTGGCCGCGCTGGACACCGGCGACCCGGCGGTGGCCGCGGGCGGCGCGCTCTTCGTGGCCAGCGACACGCTGCTCGCGCTGCACAGGTTCGCGGGCGTGGAGCTCCCCCTGCACGAGGGCGTCGTCATGGCCACCTACACCTCCGCCCAGGCCCTCCTCAGCCGACTTCCCTGATC
>CAMLIA010000010.1 GCA_946479905.1 uncultured Frankiales bacterium
CCCCGAGTACGTCGTCGGTCGCTGGTGGGAGCAGCTGCTGCACAACCAGAGCGCGCTGCGGCTCAAGGGCCGGCTGCTGTTCCAGCCCGGCGTCATGGTCACGTCCGTGCCCTACCAGCTCGCGTCCTCGGACCGCCGCCGCGACGACGGCGAGCCGGGCGTGTACCGCCGACCCGCTTGATCCTCGAGGTGGGCGCCGCCGGCGCCGGCGGGGTCTGCGTCGCGCGGGCCGACGACGGCCGGGTCGTCTTCGTCCGCGGTGCCCTGCCCGGCGAGACGGTGCGGGTCACGGTCACCTCCACGGGCACCCGGTTCCTGCGTGCCACGGTGACCGAGGTGCTGTCGGCGTCGCCCGACCGGGTGGAGCCGCCCTGCCCGGTGTTCGGGCTGTGCGGCGGCTGCGACTGGCAGCACGCCTCGCGCCCCCTGCAGCTGGCGCTGAAGACGTCGCTGGTCCGTGAGCAGATGCGACGCGTGGGCGGGTTCGACTGGGACGGGGAGGTCGCCCCCGTCGAGCCGGTCTGGGGCTGGCGCACCCGCACGCAGTGGGCGGGCGGCGTCGGGTTCCACGCGCACCGGTCCCACGAGGTGGTCCCCGTCGACCGCTGCCTCATCGACGCGGTCGGCACCCCGCCCGGCCCCGCCGACGGGGTGGTCGAGGTGATGGCCCTCGGCGACCACCACGGGGCCCGGGTGCCCGTGCTGGACCGGCGCTTCGAGGTGGCGGCGGGCGGCTTCTGGCAGGTGCACCCCGCCGCCCCCGCTCTGCTCGTGACGGAGGTGCTCGCCGCCCTGGACCCGCGGCCGGGGGAGTCCTGCCTCGACCTCTACGCGGGCGTCGGGCTGTTCGCGGCGTTCCTCGGTGCCGCGGTCGGGCCCGCCGGCTCGGTGCTGGCCGTCGAGGGGTCCGCACGGGCCTGCGCCGACGCCGCGCGCAACACCGACGACCTGCCGTGGGTCCGGGTCCGGACCGCCGCCGTCACGCCCACGGTCGTCAAGCCCGTCGACCTCGTCGTGCTGGACCCGCCCAGGGCGGGCGCCGGGCTCGAGGTCACGGCAGCGCTGGCCCGGCAGCGGCCGCGCGCTCTGGCGTACGTCTCCTGCGACCCGGCCACGCTGGCGCGTGACCTGCGGGTGCTGCTCGACGCGGGCTGGTCCCTCACGTCGCTGCGGGCCTGGGACCTCTACCCGCAGACCGAGCACGTCGAGCTGCTCGCCGCCCTGGAGCCCCCGCCCTCCTGACCGGGCTTGCGCTCTCGGGAAGCCGGCGGGCCCAGCGGTCCTGGTTTCCCGAGAGCCCAAGCCTGGTCAGGGGAGCAGGACCCGGACCGCGGCCGGCTGGACGGTGATCTCGCACGGGAGCGTGGCGATGGGGTCGCCGTCGGCGAAGACGCGGAAGGGTCGGTCGGCATCGACGCGTACGACGGTGGCGGTCCGCACCGAGAACGCCGGCTCGTCGACGTGGCTGCCCTTGAAGAGCTTCGGCAGGGCGCGCAGGAAGCGCAGCCGGGAGGTCTCGGTGGCCATGACGACGTCGAGCAGCCCGTCGGTCACCGAGGCGTCGGGCGCGAGCCGCATGCCGCCGCCGTACATGCCGGAGTTGGCGACCGCGACGTTCCAGCCGCGGGTCTCGAAGGGCGCGCCGTCCACGGTGCCGGTGAAGGTCGCCGGGTGCCAGGAGGCGACGGTCGCGACCGAGCACCAGAGGTAGATGAGGTTGCCGAGCGGCAGCCGGGAGACCAGCGCCCGCTCCTGCACGTCGCTGTCGAAGCCCAGCGAGGCGATGCCGATGAAGGCCACGCCGTTCGCGTAGCCGAGGTCGACCGGCCGCGGGGTCCCGCGCAGCAGCAGGGCGCACGCACCGGGGACGTCGAGGGGGATCCCCACCGCCCGGCAGAAGTCGTTGCCGCGCCCACCCGGGATCACGCCCATGACACCGCCGGCGGCAGCGACCGCCCCGGCGACGCGGCCGACGATGCCGTCGCCCCCCATCGCGACCACGGTCCGCTCGTCCGCCACGGCCTTGCCGACCAGCTCGTCGGCGTGCTCCAGCGACGAGGTGGGGGAGACCACCATGTCGTGCCCGCTCAGCGCTGCCCGCACCGTCGGCAGCAGCTTGGTGGCGCGGCCGCCGCCTGCGGAGGGGTTGACGACCAGCTGGAGCCGCACCGAGTTCTCCCTAGGGGATGAGCTTGCCGGGGTTGAGGACCCCGGAAGGGTCTACCACTGCCTTGACCGCGCGCAGCACGTCGACGCCGAGCTGCCCGACCTCGGCCGTCATCCACGGGGCGTGGTCCCGGCCGACGGCGTGGTGGTGGGTGAGGCTGCCGCCGGCCGCGACGAGGGCGTCGGTGGCCGCCTGCTTGGCGGGCGGCCACTCCCGCGAGGCGGAGGCCAGCACGGTGAAGTAGAGCGACGCGGCGTGCGGGTACAGGTGGGACACGTGGCACATCACCACGCACTCGCCGAGGGCGCCGGTCAGCGCGGACCGCACGGCGTCCCGGACGGTGTCCAGCGCGGACCAGGGGGCGGCGGTCTCGAGGGTCTCCACGAGGAAGCCCGCGTCCATGAGGTCGTCGCGCAGGTAGGGGCCGTCGTACCTGCCGTGCTCCCACGTGTCGCCCGCGCCCGGCAGCGGGATGCCGCGCGCCCGGGTCCGCCGGCGCTTCACCGACGCGGCGCTGCCCTCCCACCCGAGGACCATCAGGCACCGGCGGCGTGCCAGCACCCGGACCGCGCGCGGTGCGGAGAGCCGCAGCGAGACGGCGGTCTCCTCGACGTCGGAGAGCCGCGCGACATCAGGCACGGCGCCGCTCTGCTCGAGCTCCCGGAGCTGCCGCACGCCCTCCTCCCACGAGGAGACCAGCACCGCGTCGTAGCGCCGCACGGCCGGGAGCGGCTTGACCCGCACCGTCACCGACGTGATGACCCCGAACGCGCCCTCCGACCCGAGGAACAGCTGGAGCAGCGACGGGCCGGCGGCCGACGGCGGCCCGCCCAGCTCGAGCCGGCCGGCAGGGGTCTCGACGGTCATCGCCACCACCAGGGCGTCGAACCGGCCGTACCCGGTCGAGGCCTGACCCGCCGACCGGGTCGCCGCGAAGCCGCCGATGGTCGCGTGCTCGAAGGACTGCGGGAAGTGGCCCAGGGTCCAGCCGCGGGCGTTGAGCAGCCGCTCGGCCGCAGGCCCGGTCAGGCCGGGCTCGAGCACCGCGGTCCGGTCCTGCTCGGACAGCGACAGCAGCCGGTCCAGTCGGCAGAGGTCGAGCGCCACCGCCGGTGACCCGAGGGGGGCGACACCGCCCACTACCGACGTACCGCCACCGAAGGGCACGACCGTGACCCCCGCGCGGAGCACGGCGCCGACCTGGTCCGCGGTCGGGCGGACCACGGCGTCGGGTACGTCGAACGTGCCGCTGCGCAGCGCCAGCAGGTCGAGGTAGGACCGCCCGGCCGCGCGCGCGACCCGGGCCTCGTCCGACAGGTCGACCTCGGCGCCGGTGGCCCGTAGGGCGGCCAGCTGGGCGGCGGTGAGCCGGTGCGGCGGGAGCTCGGCGACGGGCGCCGGCAGCGACGGGGTGCCGCGCCCGACCCGCGACGCGAGCCACGCGGCCGCGGCCGGCGGGAGGCCTTTGCGGCGGGCGGGATCGCCCCAGCCGGCGTGCACCATGGTGTTGTCCACGGATACAGTGTGACAGATGACGTCACTCCGTAACACGCTGCTCGACGCCACCTCGGCGTCGATCCTCGACGTGGGGCTGCGGCGCACGACGCTGGTCGACGTGGCGCGCCGGGCGGGCGTGAGCCGGATGACCGTCTACCGGCAGTTCGACGACCTGCACACGCTGGTGGCCGCCCTGCTGACCCGGGAGATCACCGCGCTGCTCACCGAGGTCGGCGAGGAGGTGGCGCCGCTGGCGACCGCGCGCGAGCGGCTCGTCGAGGCCTGCACCCGCACCGTCGAGCGACTCCGGGAGCACGCGCTGTTCCACCGGCTGCTCGACCTCGACCCGGAGCTGCTGCTGCCGTTCGTCTTCGAGCGGTTCGGCTCCAGCCAGCGGGCGTCCCGGGAGCTGATCGCCCAGCAGCTGCGCGAGCAGGACGGGTCGATCCGGGACCTCGACGTCGAGGCCGCGGCGACCGCGATCCAGCTGATCTGCCAGTCCTTCGTCTTCTCGGCCCGGCTGGTCGACCCGGGGGCCATGAAGGAGCTGCGGCACGTGCTCGACGGCTACCTCCGGTGAGCAGCTACCTCGACCGGGCCCGCCGGCAGCGCGAGCTCGAGCGGCTCCCCTCCGACCGGCTCGACGTCCTCGTCGTCGGCGGCGGCGTCACGGGCACCGGCATCGCGCTCGACGCGGCCAGCCGGGGCCTGCAGGTGGCGCTGGTGGAGAAGGACGACCTCGCCTTCGGCACGTCGCGCTGGAGCAGCAAGATGGTGCACGGCGGGATGCGGTACCTCGCCAGCGGCGACGTCGGGATCGCGCTGGAGTCGGCGCAGGAGCGCGGCATCCTCATGCGCCGCACCGCCCCGCACCTCATCCGCCCGCTGCCGATGGTGCTGCCCTTCAGCGCCGAGGTGGACCGCCGCGCGGAGCTGCTCATCGGCGCCGGCGCGCGAGCCGCCGACCTGCTCCGGGCGGTCAGCAGGACCCCCCGCTCCGTGCTGCCCGGCCCCCGCCGCATCGGCGTGGCCGAGACGCAGCGGCTGCTGCCGGCCGTCAAGCGGGCCGGCCTGCGCGGCGGGTCGCTCAACTGGGACGGGCACCTTGAGGACGACGCGCGCCTCGTCGTCGCCCTCGCGCGGACGGCGGCGGCGCACGGCGCGCGCGTGCTCACCCGGGTGCGGTGGGACGACGGCCGGCTCACCGACACGCTGACCGGGGAGTCCCTGAGCTACCAGGCGCGGACGACCGTGCTCGCCACCGGTGCCTGGACCCCCGGTGTGGTCCCGAGCAAGGGCGTGCACGTCGTGCTCGACGCCGCGACGCTGGGCTACCCGACGGCGAGCATCACGGTGCCGGTGCCGGGGGAGAGCAACCGCTACGTCTTCGCCCTGCCGCACGGCGACGGCATCGTGCACGTCGGGCTCACCGACGACCCGATGGACGGGCCGCTGCCCGAGGTCCCCCAGGCCGAGGAGCCCGAGATCGCCTTCCTGCTCGACACCCTGAGCCGGGGCCTCGAGCGGCCGCTGGAGCGCACCGACGTCATCGGGTCCTTCGCCGGGGTCCGGCCGCTGGTGGCCGGGGCGGAGGGCCGCACGGCCGACCTGAGCCGCCGCCACTCCGTGACGGCCGACGACGGCCTGGTCACCGTGCTGGGGGGCAAGCTCACGACGTACCGCCGGATGGCGCAGGACGCCGTCGACCTGCTCACCGACGTCCCCTGCCGCACCCGGGACCTGCCGCTGGTGGGGGCGGGGTCCACCGGCCGGGACCGGCTCAGCCGCCGGTACGGCAGCGAGGCGGCCGCCGTCGCGGCGGCGGGCCCGACCGTGCCGGTCGCCGAGGGCGTCCCCGTCCTGGAGGCCGAGCTGGTGTGGGGGCTGCGGGCCGAGGGTGCCCTCACGGTGGAGGACCTGCTGGAGCGGCGCACCCGGCTGAGCCTGGTGGACGCCTGGGCGGAGGCCGCCCGGCCGGTCGCGGCGTCAGTCCTGGAGCGGGGGCACGCGCAGGCGTAGGTGCGGGACCCGCTCGAGGATCGCGGTGCCGGCCCGCTGCACGGCGACGGGGTCGCGGGTGATCATCCAGTCCCAGCCGTCGACGGCGCGCCGTGCGAGGAACGCGACCCGCTTCTCCGGGCCGAGCGCCAGCAGCGCCCACTCGTTGGCCAGGTCGTCGTCGGCCCGCAGCGGCAGGGTCAGCGGCCGGCTGCGATCGGTCGGGACGTCGCGCGGCAGGTCCGGGCCCAGCGCGACGACGACTGCCTTCGCAGCGACGAGCAGCTCCAGGGTGCGCATCGTCGGCTCCGGCAGCGGGCCGGGCTCCGGCGACACCAGGAGCAGCATCGAGGTGCCGCTCATCAAGGCGCTGGTCTCCACGTTGCGGAACTTCGTGACCAGCGCCTCGCGGGAGGTGCGCGGCCGGACGTCGTCCGGCACGGCCCGGGCGGCGCGGCCGTAGACCGACGAGGTCGGCGCGGGCGCCCGCTTGGCGGCCTGCGGCGCCTTGAGCGCCAGCACGGCAGCGCGCAGCCGCTCGGCGTGCTCCTCCGTGTCGGCGCTCACTGGGGGGTTATCGGCCGGCTGCCGGAGAAGCCTTAGTTTGGCCAGGTGGTCGACACCCTCCCGCCAGGCTGGCCACCGCAGGTGCAGCCGCCTGGGTCCGACGGGTTCGAGCGCACCGCCGTGGGCTGGCTGTTCGACCTGTGCCCGCCGGAGTACCGCGCGCACGACGTCCTGCGGGCGCACCCCCTGGTGCTGGCGCGCTTCGCCCGGCAGCACGTCGACGCGGCCGTGGAGGCGGCCCGGCAGGGCTACCGGACGGTGCGGGCCGACCTCAAGGGGCTGGTCACGCCGGAGGTCGTCGACGCCGCGCTCGGCGCCTACGACCGCGAGGGCCGCCGGCTCGCGCAGGTGAGCCGGCAGGTCGCCCTCGTCGAGGCCGCGCTTCGGGGGGAGCGCTGGGTGCCCCGCCTCTAGACTGGGGGGGTGAGCGGAGCGAAGAAGGCAGCATCGAGCCTGCTTGCGTCGATCGACGGTCCCGAGGACCTCAAGCGGCTGCCCGCGGCACAGCTGCCCGTGCTCGCCGCCGAGATCCGGGACACGATGATCGACGTCGTCTCCCGCACCGGCGGTCACCTGGGGCCCTCGCTCGGCGTCGTGGAGATCACGCTCGCGATCCACCGGGTCTTCGACTCGCCGCGCGACAAGGTGCTCTGGGACACCGGCCACCAGGCGTACGTGCACAAGCTCGTCACCGGGCGCCGCGCCGAGTTCGGGACCCTGCGCCGCCGGGGCGGCCTGAGCGGGTACCCGTCGCACAGCGAGTCCGAGCACGACGTCATCGAGAACAGCCATGCCTCCACCGCCCTGTCGTACGCCGACGGCATGTCCAAGGCGTTCGCGCTCCGCGGTGAGCAGCGGCACGTCGTGGCCGTCGTGGGCGACGGCGCGCTGACGGGCGGGATGTGCTGGGAGGCGCTCAACAACATCGCCGCGGCGCGGCTGCCGGTCGTCATCGTGGTGAACGACAACGGCCGCTCGTACGCCCCGACGATCGGCGGTCTCGCCGAGCACCTGGCCGGCCTGCGGACCACGCAGGGGTACGAGAAGGCCCTGGCCCGGGTCAAGGAGACCCTCAACCGGACCCCGGTCGTCGGCCCCACGGCGTACACCGCCCTGCACGGGCTGAAGCGCGGCATCAAGGACCTGCTCCAGCCGCAGGTGCTCTTCGAGGACCTGGGGCTGAAGTACTACGGCCCCATCGACGGCCACGACGAGCAGGCGATGGAGAACGCGCTGCGGGCCGCGCGCGACTTCGGCGGGCCGGTCATCGTGCACGCGGTCACGGTGAAGGGCTTCGGCTACCAGCCCGCCGTCGACGACGAGAACGACTGCCTGCACCAGGTCGGGCCCGACACCGACCCGCTGACCGGCAAGGCGACCGCAGGCGCTCCCACGTGGACCAACGTCTTCTCCGACGAGGTCGTGCGGATCGGCGAGGAGCGGCCGGACGTCGTGGCGATCACCGCTGCCATGCTCCAGCCGGTCGGCCTGCTGCGCTTCAGCGAGGCCTTCCCGGAGCGGGTCTTCGACGTCGGCATCGCCGAGCAGCACGCCGTGACCTCGGCCGCCGGGCTCGCGATGGGCGGGCTCCACCCGGTCGTCTGCATCTACGCGACGTTCCTCAACCGCGCGTTCGACCAGGCGCTCATGGACGTGGCCCTGCACGGGCTGCCGGTGACGTTCGTGCTCGACCGCGCCGGCGTCACCGGGCCGGACGGCGCCTCCCACAACGGCATGTGGGACCTGTCGATCCTGCAGGTCGTCCCCGGCATCCGGATCGCCGCCCCGCGCGACGGCGCGACGCTGCGCGAGGAGCTGCGCGAGGCGGTCGCCGTCACGGACGGCCCGACCGTCCTCCGGTTCCCCCGGGGCCCGGTCGGCGACGACATCCCGGCGCTGTCCCGGCGCGGTCCGGTGGACGTGCTCAAGGCGGGTACGGACGTGCTCGTCGTCGCCGTCGGGGCGATGGCCAGGATCGGCCTCGAGGTCGCGGAAAGGGTTGAGCGGCAAGGGATCTCGGTCACCGTCGTGGACCCTCGCTGGGTCACGCCGGTGGCTCCGGAGCTGGTCCAGATCGCTGCGCAGCACCGCTTGGTCGTGACGGTCGAGGACAACAGCCGGGTCGGTGGCGTCGGCTCGGTGCTCAGCCAGGCGATGCGCGACGCCGACGTCGACGTGCCGACGCGTGACGTCGGCATCCCGCAGCGGTTCCTCGACCACGGCACCCGGGCGGAGGTGCACGCCGAGATCGGGCTCACCGCCCAGGAGGTGGCGCGCCGGGTGGTCGAGATGGTCGCCCGCCTCGAGCCCGAGCTCGTCGAGGGCGCGGAGCACTCCCGCAAGCCCTGACCCTGTCCCGTTGATCAACAGGCGATCCCAGGGCTGACACGCCGCGCGATATCCCTGTGATCGCCTGTTGATCACGGCCGCCCGGCGGGCTCCGAGATCAACAGGTCATCGGTGGGCCGACCCGCCGGCGTGTCGGACGGGCGATGCCGTGCTGATCACCCGGGCGGTGGGCGGACGCGAGGGCAGGGGGTCAGCCGCAGTAGGCCTTGTCGGCGCCGCTGGGTGGGGTGGGGTCGTCCCTCGTCTCCATCCAGCGGTCCGGCAGGGCGACCTCCTTCGGGCCGTGCGAGTGGCCGCGCGGCAGCGCCTCGTTGCCCGGCGCGAGTGTCGCCGACGGGTCCAACCGGCCGAGCAGGTCGTCGAGCTCGGCCAGCGAGCCGGCCATCGCCAGCTTGCGCCGCATCTCGCCGCCCGCGGGGTAGCCGGTGAGGTACCAGCCGGTGTGCTTGCGGAAGTCGCGCACGGCGAAGGGCTCGTCGCCCATGTGCTCGACGAGCAGCCGGGCGTGCCGCGCCATGATCGCGGCGACCTCGCCGAGGGTCGGCGGCGCCTGAACCGGCCGGCCGGCGAACGCGTCGGCGAGGTCGCGGAAGAGCCACGGCCTGCCGAGGCAGCCACGGCCGACGACGATGCCGTCGCAGCCGGTCTCCTCGACCATCCGGACGCCGTCGGCGCCGCACCAGATGTCGCCGTTGCCGAGCACCGGCACGGTGGTGATGTGCTCCTTGAGGGTCCGGATCGCCTGCCAGTCAGCCGATCCCGAGTACAGCTGCTCGACGGTCCGGGCGTGCAGGGCGATGGCGGCGACCCCCGCGTCGGCCGCCGCGGAGGCCGCCTCGAGGTAGGTGAGGTTCGCCGCGTCGATGCCCTTGCGCATCTTGACGGTGACCGGCACCGCGCCGGCGGCCTTCACCGCCGCCGACACGATGCTGCCGAAGAGCACGTGGTGCGCAGGCAGCGCGCCGCCGCCGCCGCGTCGGGTCACCTTCGGGGACGGGCAGCCGGAGTTGATGTCGATGTGGTCGACCCCGCTGTCGACGACCCGCTTGACGGCCTCGGACACCCAGTACGGGTCGACGCCGTAGAGCTGCACCGAGCGGATCGGCTCGTCCGGCGCGCCCGCGATCATCGTGAAGGTCCGCTCGTGGCCCTCGCAGAGCGCGCGCGCCGACACCATCTCGCTGACGTAGAGCCCGCCGCCGAACTCCCGGCACAGCGCGCGGAAGGCGGCGTTGGTGACTCCCGCCATGGGGGCCAGCACGACGGGGGAGTCGACGGCGAGCGGGCCGATCTTCAGCTCCACAGGTCCACCACCTGGGTGCCGACGTCGGCGAGCAGCCGGCGCAGCAGCGGCAGGGAGACGCCGATGACGTTGCCGGGGTCGCCGTCGATCCCGTCGACGAACGGCGCGGACCGGCCGTCGAGGGTGAAGGCCCCCGCCACGAGCAGCGGCTCGCCGGTGGCGACGTAGGCGTCGATCTCGTCATCCGTCGGCCGGCCGAAGCGGACGAGCGTCGAGCAGACCTCCGCCGCCTCGTCGCCGGTCGCCGTGTCGACGACGCAGTGACCCGTCAGCAGGTGCCCCTGCCCGCCGCGCATGGCCTGCCAGCGCGCCACCGCCTCCTCGGGCGACCTCGGCTTGCCGAGCACCGCTCCGCCGAGCTCGAGCAGGGAGTCGCAGCCCAGCACGATCGCGTCCCGCTGCGTCGTCGCGACCGCCCGGGCCTTGCGCCGGGCGAGCTCGAGCACGACGTCGTGCGGGCGCCCCTCGATGTCCTCGGGGACGCCGCTGACGACCACGTGGGGATCCAGGCCCGCGTCACGCAGCAGCCGCAGCCGGGCGGGCGAGGCGGAGGCGAGCACGAAGCGGCGAGGCACGCTCCATTATCAACGGTAGAGGACGTCCCGGAGCCACGGAGCGTCGCTGGACGGGTCGCGCAGCGCGATCTCGGTGGGGCGGCCGCCCTCCACGGCGAGGGTGAGCTCCTCGGCCGTGACGAGCAGCGGCCGCAGGAAGCCGCGCTCCTCGGCGGGGGTGGCCGCCGCGGCGGCGGGGCCGAAGGCGGGGTCGATGAGCGCCAGCTTCGTCCACGCGCGCTTGCGCATGGGGGCGACCACGGCGCCCAGGCCGCCGGCCTCGTTCGCGATCGCGGCCCGCAGCGCCTGCGACCCGAGCAGCGTGACCGCGTCGCAGTCGCCGATCGGGCGGAGCTGGCCCTTCGCGTCCGGCGCGAGCCGCTCCCCGGCGACCGTGCCCATCCGCTCGAGGTACTCCTCCGCCTGCTGCCACTCCCGCTCCGCGTCCAGCCCCAGGGCGTCGAGCAGCGGCTGGGGGAGGAGCACGACGTGGTCGGGGTCGGAGGGGTCGATGTCGACGGCGCCGAGCCCGAGATCGAGCGCGTCGCCGAGGACTCGCCGCCGGACCCAGTCGAGCCCGGGGTGGAGCAGGTGGTCCACCGGCAGGCCGACGGGCCGCAGCCGCTCCCGCAGGTCCTCGAGGCTCACGTCGGCGGCCCACCGGCGGGCCAGCAGCCAGCGTGCGAGGCGCTCACGGCCCACGGGGGTCTCGGGGTCGTGACCGGCCAGGGCGCGACGGCACTCGCCCCACGACACCCAGACGGTCGGGGCACCGGTGAGGGAGACCCCGAGCTTGGCGGGCTCGATGTCGAGGTCGTGCAGCACGGAGACGGCCAGCACCCCGCGGCGCAGCTCGACGGCCGTCGGCGCCGCCGCGGGCGTCGGCACGCCCGGCACGAGGTCCCCTGTCACCCTGCGACGTTACCCGTCCGCGGGCGTGCTCACGTGGGTCATCCGGGTGATTCGGGCTAGGCCCCGATGGTCCTTTCGGATCAACTGCCGCGCTTCGGCCACGCCGATGCCCTGGAGGACTGCAGTCTGTCGAGGACGCGGTCATCGGGTCCGTGCCCTTGAGGGGGGTGCACGGGTCCGACCCGCCTGACGAGAGGCCGTACCCAGGACCTGGGTGCGGCCTCTCGGTGTCAGAGCGGCCCGAGCACGCGGTCCAGGTAGGCGTTGCGGAACAGCCCGTCCGGGTCGAGCTCGCGACGGAGCGCCACGAAGTCGTCGAAGCGCGGGTACCGCTGCCGCAGCACCTCCGCGTCGAGGTTGTGCAGCTTCCCCCAGTGCGGCCGGCCGGCGACCGTCCCCATCAGCTTCTCGACCGCGTCGAAGTAGCGGTCGTAGCGGGTGCCGCGGAAGACGTGCACGGCGATGTACGCCGAGTCGCGGCCGCTCGCGGTCGACAGCGGGATGTCGTCGGCCGGCGCCACCCGGCACTCGACGGGGAAGCTGATCCGCTCCCCGATCCGCTCCGGCAGGCTGGTCAGCTCGCGGAACACGGCGGGCAGGTCGGCGCGCGGGATGGCGTACTCCATCTCGCAGAAGCGCACCCGCCGCGGGCTGGTGAAGACGTGCGGCGCCACGTCGGTGTAGGTCCGGGCCGACAGCGCGCGCGCCGCGACCTTGTTGATGCCCGGGATCACCCGCGGCATCAGCGCCCCCAGTCGGCAGGTCACCTCGAACACCTTGTTCGACAGCAGCTCGTCATCGACCCAGGCGCGCGTCCGGGACAGCGGGGCGAGCTGCTCGGACCGGTTGTTGCGCTTGGTCAGCGCGACGCGGGTGTGCGGGAACCAGTAGAACTCGAAGTGCTCGTTGCCCGCGACGAGCTCCTCGAACCCGTCGAGCACGTCCTCGAGGGGCATCGGACGCTCGTCGGCGGTCAGGGCGAAGGACGGCTCGGTGCGCAGCGTCACCGCCGTCACGATCCCGAGGGCGCCGAGCCCCACCCGGGCCATCTCGAACAGCTCGGGCCGCTCGGTGCGCGAGCAGCTCACGACCGAGCCGTCCGCGAGCACCAGCTCGAGCCCCTCCAGCTGGTGCGCGAGCGAGCCGCTGGCCCGGCCGGTGCCGTGGGTGCCGGTGGAGGTGGCGCCGGCGACGGTCTGCACGTCGATGTCGCCCATGTTGGTGAGGCCCCGGCCGTGGGCCGTGAGCGTGGCGTTGAGGACGTGCAGGGGCATGCCGGCCGCCACGGTCACGTTGCCGGTCGTGGCGTCGAGGTCCAGCAGCGCCGTGTGCCGGTCGAGCTCGACGAGGACGCCGTCGGTGAGGCCGATGCCGGTGAAGGAGTGCCCGGAGCCGATCGCCTTGACTCGGCGGCCGGCCGCAGCGGCGTCCTTCACCACGGCCGCGACCTCGTCCGTGCCGCGGGGGTGCGCCACCAGCGCGGGGGACATCGCCTGGTTGCCTGCCCAGTTCCGCCACATGTGAAGGATCCTCACGTCTGAGCGGGGGCCGGTCAACCTCTACGCTGGGCGCGTGCTCACCTTCCCCGAGGCCGCCGAGCGGATGGGCATCTCCCTCAACGCGGTCAAGCAGCTCGTCACCGAGCACCGCCTGCTCGCCGTCCGGACCGAGAACGGCCTGCTCATCCCCGAGGAGGTCCTGGACGGCACCGTCCCGGTCAAGCACCTCGTGGGCGTCCTCACCCTGCTGCACGACGCGGGCTACACACCGGAGGAGGCCTACGGCTGGCTGACGACGCCGGACGACTCGCTGCCCGGCACGCCGCTGCAGGCGCTGCACGAGAACCGGGCGACGGAGATCAAGCGGCGCGCCCAGGCGCTCGCGTTCTGATGCTCCTGACGGTCAACGGCTCGCCGCACGACGTCGCCGAGGGCACGTCGCTGCCGCAGCTGCTCACCGACCTCGGCCTGCCGCTGGGGTCGGTCGTCGTCGAGCTGAACGGCACCGCGCTGCTGCGCTCGGAGGTGGTCGCCGCGGAGCTGGCCGACGGCGACGTGCTGGAGCTGGTGCGGGCGGTCGCCGGTGGATAGCGCCCGGCTCTACCTGTGCACGCCGGACCGGCCCGACCTCGGGGAGTTCCTGGAGGAGGTCCTCGCCGGCGGCGTCGACGTCGTGCAGCTGCGTGAGAAGGGCATCGAGGCACGCCGCGAGCTGGCGCTGCTCGAGGTGGTGCGGGACGCCGCCGAGCGGCACGGTGCGCTCTGGTCGGTGAACGACCGCGCCGACGTGGCGCACGCCGCCGGTGCCCCGGTCCTGCACCTGGGGCAGGACGACCTCCCCGTGGCCGCGGCCCGAGCCGTGCTGGGCGACGAGGTGCTGATCGGCCGGTCGACCCACGACCGCGCGCAGGTGGCCGCTGCTGCGGTCGAGCCGGGTGTCGACTACTTCTGCGTGGGCCCGACCTGGCCGACGCCCACCAAGCCGGGCAGGCCGGCGCCGGGGCTGGACCTGCTGCGGTACGCCGCCGGGCTCGGCACGTCCCGTCCGTGGTTCGCCATCGGCGGGATCGACCTCGACAACCTGGACCAGGTCCTCGCAGCGGGTGCGACCCGGGTGGTCGTCGTCCGCGCGCTGACCGAGGCCACGGACCCCCGGGCAGCGGCGGCCGCCTTCAAGGCCCGGCTGTGACCTACCTGCTCGTGCTGGCGGGCTGCCTGCTCGGCACCCTCCCGCTGGAGCTGGTGCTGCACGTCGGGGTCTACCGGCAGTGGCGCAGGCTGCTGCTCACCCTGCTCCCGGTCGGCGCGGTCTTCGTCAGCTGGGACGTGCTGGCGGTGCGCGCCCACCACTGGCGCTTCGACGCGGCGCAGGTGCTGCCGCCGCGGGTGCTCGGCCTGCCCCTGGAGGAGCTCGCGTTCTTCGTGGTCATCCCGGTCTGCTCGGTGCTGGCCTTCGAGGCGGTACGACGGAAGCTGCCGTGACGTACACCGCTGCCGCGGTGCTGGCCGTCGTGGGCACGGTCGCGCTCGACGTCGTCATCCTGAGGACGAGAGTCCTTGCGCAGCAGGCGTTCTGGATCGCCTACGTCATCATCCTCGGCTTCCAGCTCGTCACCAACGGCGTGCTCACGGGCCAGCAGGTGGTCCGCTACGACGACGCCGCGATCCTCGGCGCACGGATCGTCTGGGCGCCGGTCGAGGACCTGCTCTTCGGGTTCGCCCTGGTCGTGCAGACGCTGAGCTGGTGGGCCTTCTGGGGACGTCACACCGACAGCAGTGCCACCGCTCGCCGGGCGGCACCGACCCTGACCCGACGGTCCAGGACGCGGTAGTCGGCGCGCTCGATCTCGTCGAGGATCCCGCCGTACAGCCGCAGGGCGACGGAGATGCACCGGCGGGAGCTGGGGTGGAGCAGTCGCACGCCCTGGGCCGCGGTGCGGTAGAGCTCGCGGGTCCGGGCGATCTCGAAGGCCATCAGCTTCCGGAAGGCGGCATCGACGACGCCGGCGCGCAGCTGCTCGACCGTGACGCCGAACGCGTCGAGGTCCTCCTGCGGGAGGTACACGCGGTCGCGCCTCAGGTCCTCGCCGACGTCGCGCAGGAAGTTGGTGAGCTGGAAGGCGAGGCCCAGGTCGGCGGCGTAGGGGGCGGCGACCTCGATCGGCACGACCGGCTCGAGGACCGGCAGCATCTGCAGCCCGATCACCGCGGCGGAGCCGTGCGCGTACCCGAGCAGGTCGTCGTAGGTCTTGTACGACGAGACGGTGAGGTCCATCCGCATCGAGTCCAGGAACGCCTCGACGTGGCCGGCCGGGATCTGCCACCGCTGCAGGGTGTCGCGCAGCGCCACGGCGACGTCGTGCTGCGAGCTGCCGTCGAGGGCGGTGCGCCCGAACGCCTCGAGCGTGGCGGCCTTCTCGGTCGCGGTCAGCGTGGAGCCCAGGTCGTCGACGATCTCGTCGCACCAGCGGGCGAAGCCGTAGAGCGCGTGCACCGAGGGCCGCTTCCACGCGGGCAGCAGCAGGGTCGCCAGGTAGTAGCTGCGGCCGTGCCGCGCGTGCAGCCGGCGGCAGGTCCGGTAGGCGGCTTCCAGGGTCACGTCCAGGCTCATCGGCCCAGCACCCGCTCCGCGGCGAGCCGGCCGCTGATCAGCACCATCGGGACGCCGACGCCGGGACGGGTGCCCGATCCTGCCCGGACGACGTTGTCGAGCAGCAGGTTGCCGGGACGGAACGGGCCGGTCTGCCGGAAGGTGTGCGCGGGCCCGAAAGGCGTCCCGTGTGCCATCCCGAGCCGCTGCCAGTCGGCGGGGGTGGTGACGTGCTCGACCTCGATGGCGTCGCCGAACCCCTTGTACCCCAGGCCTTCCAGCCTCGCGACGACCTCGTCGCGGTAGCGCGGGCCGACGACGTCCCAGTCGATCCCGACGTCGGTGTTCGGGGTCGGGACGAGGACGTAGTACGACTGCCTGCCCGCGGGGGCGAGCGAGGGGTCGCTGGCGGTGGGGTTGGTGACGAGCAGCGACGGGTCGGTCATGAGCCGGCCGTCGTCGATGAGCTCCCGGAACACCGACCGCCAGGCGCGGCCGAAGTGCAGGTTGTGGTGCGCGGTCCGGGTGTAGGTCGCCGACGAGCCGGCGAGCAGCAGGAAGCAGGACGGCGAGTGCCGCAGCCGGCGGTGGCGGGCCGGTGGCAGCAGGTCGGCCGGGACGTCGGTGGTGAGGACCACGACGTCGGCGGGCAGCCGTTCGCCCGTCGTGGTCTCGACGGCGGTGGCCCTGCCGTGCTCGACCACCACCCGGGCGACCTCCTCGCCGTAGCGGAAGGTCACCCCGTGCTTCTCGGCCGCTCCGGCCAGCGCCCGCGGCACGGCATGCATGCCGCCCCTCGGGAAGAAGACGCCGGCGACGGAGTCCATGTAGGCGATCACGGCGTACAGCGCCAGCGCGTCGTAGGGGGACAGCCCGGCGTACATCGACTGGAAGGAGAACAGCCGCTGGGTGCGCGGGTCCTTGAGGTACGACGCGACCTTCGGGGCGAGCCGCCGGAAGCCGCCCGCGGCGACGAGCCGGGCGAGGTTCGGCGTGAGCAGCCCGAGCGGGGAGTCGGTGTTGCGGTCGATGAAGTCGCGGCGCTCGAGCTCGTAGAGCCGGGTCACGAAGCCGGCGTACCGCTCGTAGCCGCGGGCCTCGTCGGGACCGCAGACCCGGCGGACCTCCTCGACCATCCGGTCGCGGTCGGCGTGCACGTCCAGGGTGGAGCCGTCCGGGTAGAAGGCGCGGTAGAGGGGCGTGACCGGCATCAGGTCGAGCCAGTCCTCGAGGCGCTCGCCGACGCAGTCGAGCGCGTCCGCGATCAGGTCGGGCATGGTCAGCACCGTGGGGCCGGTGTCGAAGGCGTAGCCCTCGACCGACAGCAGCCCGGCGCGGCCGCCGGGCACGTCGGCGCGCTCGAGGACCGTGACCTCACGGCCGGCTCCGGCCAGCCGCAGCGCGGCGCTCAGCCCGCTCAGGCCGGCCCCGACCACCACCACCCGGTCGGTCGGGCCGGTGACGGTGCGCACCGGTCGAGCCTATCCGTGGCTGACGGCCCCGAGCACCGCGAGCGCCTGGGGCAGCAGCGCCTGCCACTGCCGGCCGTCGGGGACGAGCACGACGGCGAGCAGCGGGACCCCGTCGACGTCGGCGCCCAGCACCCGGACCCGCTGGCCGGGGGCGTAGTCGAGGCCGATCGTGCCCGCGGGGCTCTGCACGAGAGGGCCCGACCCGCCGGTGGCGTCGAAGCCGCTCGCCGGCTCGCCGAGCAGGGTGCCGGTGGCGCTCACGGAGTGCGGCGCGCGGGCGCGCAGGGACCGCAGCACGGGTGCCACGGCGTCCCCCTCCGGGGTGTCGAAGACGATGATCACGCCCGGCTTGCCGAGGTCGAAGGCGTCGTCGCCGCGGTGGGTGCTGGACCAGCCGGCCGGGACGGTGAGGGCCAGCGGCGGCACGAAGTCGAGCGGCGAGTAGTAGGTGCCTGCCGCCAGCGGGAGGTCCGACTTCCCCGCGGGCAGCACGTGCGGGTCGGGGCTCGGCGTGCCGATGACCTCGGGCGCGGGTGACCCGCCCGAGCAGGCAGCGGCCAGCAGGCAGCCGGCCAGCAGCAGCCTCATGCGCGCGTGAGGATCTCCGCGCCGTCCTCGGTCACGAGCAGGGTGTGCTCGAACTGGGCGGTGCGGCTGCGGTCCCTGGTCACGGCGGTCCAGCCGTCGTCCCACATCTCGTGCCGCCAGTCGCCGATCGTGATCATCGGCTCGATGGTGAAGGTCATGCCGGGCTCGAGACGCTGGCGGGCCTGCGGGTTGTCGTAGTGGAACACCTGCGGCTCGGAGTGGAAGGCCCGCCCGATGCCGTGCCCGACGAAGGCCCGCACGACGCCGTACCCATGGGCCTCGGCGTGCGCCTGGATGGCCTTGCCGATGTCGCGGACGGTGCCACCGGGACGGACCGCCTCGATGCCCTTGTCCAGGCACTCGCGCGTGACGTCGACGAGCCGGCGCGACTCCTCGTCCACCTCGCCGACGAGGAACGTCGCGTTGGTGTCGCCGTGCACCCCGTCGAGGTAGATCGTCACGTCCAGGTTGACGATGTCGCCGTCCTTGAGGACGGTGCTGTCCGGGATGCCGTGGCAGATGACCTCGTTGACGCTCGTGCACAGCGACTTCGGGAAGCCGTTGTACCCGAGCGGGGAGGGGTAGCCCCCGCGCTTGAGGCACTCCTCGTGCGCGATCGCGTCCAGCTCGTCGGTCGTGATCCCGGGCCGGACCGCGGCGCCGACGGCCTGCAGGACCTCCGCGGCCGCCTTGCCGGCGCGGCGCATCTTCTCGATCGTCTCGGCGTCCTTCGGCGCGCTGGACTCCCGGACGCCGGGGCGGCCCTTCGGGTCGTCCGCGTACGGAGGTCGGGGGATGTGCGCCGGCACCTCGCGCCGCGGGCTGATCCGCCCTGGCCGCACGAACCGCTCGGCGTCGCGCGCGGCCTGCTCCTTGCGCGCCTGGTCGGCGGCCGCCCGGGCGGGGTCGAGGTCGGCGATCCGGTGGCAGCGCTTGTACTTGCGGCCGCTGCCGCAGTGGCAGGGGTCGTTCGCAGCGAGGGCCGGTGCGGTCGTCATGGTCGTTCCAGGCTACGTCTCCCGGCGGGTCGCTTCGAGGGCGAGGGCCGACAGCACCTCGCGCGCCTCGTCGGCGATCCGGTCGTCGAGGGCGGCGAGCGCCTCCTCGGTGCTGCTGGCGATGAGCTTCTCGACCCGGTCCACCGCGCCGGTGCTCACGAGCACGTCGCGCAGCGCGGCCACGCCGTCGGCGTCCAGGTCCGGGTTGCCCAGCTCTCGTCGTACCAGGTCCGCCTGCGCCGCCGACGCGCGTTCCAGGGCCATCGCGACCAGGGCGGTGCGCTTGCCCTCGCGCAGGTCGTCACCGGCCGGCTTGCCCGTCGCGGCCGGGTCGCCGAAGACACCGAGCACGTCGTCGCGGAGCTGGAAGGCGATGCCGAGCGGCAGCCCGTAGGCGGTGTAGGCGTCGAGCACCTCAGGTGCGGCGCCGGCGGTGGTGCCGCCGAGGTGCAGCGGCTCGACGATCGTGTACTTCGCGGACTTGTAGCGGGCGACCCGCAGGGCGGACTCGACGGTCCCGTGCCCGCTCACCTGCTCCAGCAGGTCGAGGTACTGCCCCGCCATCAGCTCCGCCCGCATGGTGTCGAACACCCGCCGGCTGGCGTCGTTCACCAGGCCGGACGCGACCATCATCTCGTCCGACCACGACAGGCACAGGTCGCCGAGCAGGATCGCCGCCCCCGTCCCGAACGAGTCTCCGTGCAGCGCGGCGAACCGCATGTGCACGGCCGGGCGGCCGCGGCGCGTGTCGCTGCCGTCCATCACGTCGTCGTGGATGATCGCCGCGGCCTGGAACATCTCGAGCGCCGCGGCGGCGCGAACCAGCTCGTCGGTGTCCTTGCCACCGGCGCCGAGGTGGCCCCAGAAGCAGAACCCGGGGCGCAGCCGCTTGCCACCCGACAGGAACGCCCGCACCTCCTCGACCATCGGCGCGAGCTCCTGCGCCATCGCGAGCAGCGCCGGCTCGTGGTCGTCGAGGAAGCCGTCGAGGGCGTGCTGGACACGGGCACGCAGGTCGCAGCGGTCCAGGACGCTCATGGGTGGCAACCCTAGACTGAGTGGTGTGACCGGACGCTCGATCAAGGACCTGCTCGCCTCGGGCGAGCGGACGTTCTCGTTCGAGTTCTTCCCGGCCCGCACGGAGGACGGCGAGCGGCTGCTCTGGCAGGCCATCCGGGAGCTCGAGCCGCTGCACCCGCACTTCGTCTCGGTGACCTACGGCGCCGGCGGGTCCACCCGCGAGCGCACCGTCGCGATGACCGAGCGGATCGCGCACGAGACGACGCTCACCCCCCTCGGCCACCTCACCGCCGTGAACCACAGCGTCGCGGAGCTGCGGCACATCGTCGGGCAGTACGCCGCCGCCGGCGTCAAGAACGTCCTCGCGCTCCGCGGCGACCCGCCGGGGGACCCGCAGGCCGACTGGGTCAAGCACCCCGAGGGCTTCGAGTACGCCGGCGAGCTGGTCGAGCTGGTCAAGGCCAGCGGTGACTTCTCGGTCGGCGTCGCGGCCTTCCCCGACAAGCACCCCCGGTCGCCGTCGGTCGAGGCCGACGTGGACTTCTTCGTCCGCAAGTGCCGCGCGGGTGCGGACTTCGCGATCACGCAGTTCTTCTTCGGCGCCGACGAGTACCTCCGGCTGCGGGACCGGGTGGCCGCCAGCGGCTGCGACGTCCCGATCATCCCGGGGATCATGCCGGTGACCAACGTCGCCAGCATCGAGCGGATGGCGATCCTGTCCGGTGCGGCGCTCCCGACCTCCCTGACCGACCGGCTGCGCGCCGTCGCCGACGACCCGCACGCCGTCCGCGAGATCGGCGTCGAGGTCGCGACCGAGCTGTCGGACCGGCTGCTGCAGGAGGGCGCGCCGGGCCTGCACTTCATCACGCTCAACCGGTCGACGGCGACCCGCGAGATCTGGGACCGGCTCGGGCTGACGGCGCAGACGGTCACCTCGTGAGGCTGGTCCACCGGGTCCGCACCCCCGCGCCGCCCGCGATGGTCTGGGAGGTGCTCGGCACGCCGGCGAACTGGCCGCTGTTCGACCTGTTCCTCAGCAAGGTCAAGGGGTCCACGCGCGCCGCCGAGGTCGGGCTGCACCTGGTCGGCATCAGCCGCTGGACCGTCCTCGGCATCCCCCTCGACGTGCTCGAGGTGGAGCCTGAGCGCCGCCTGGTCATGCGGGTCCGCACGGCACCCGGCATCACCGAGGAGCTGACCTTCGTCCTCACCGAGACCACCAGGGGCGGCACCGACATCCGGCTGTCGATCGTGGTCGAGGGACTGTTCGCCCGGCCGGCCGCACCGGTGCTCTGGCTCGCGAACGGCCTGAACGCGCGCGTCCTCGCCGCCCGCACCGCGACGATGGCCCGCGCCGCCCGGCGTACCGCCAAGACGGTGGCGTGACGCCGGAGCAGCACCTGCTCCGCTGGCAGGAGCTGCACGGCGTGGAGGCCTCCTGGCTGGTACGACGTTGGCTGCGGGTCGTGCTGGTGCTGAGCCGTCCGCTGCGGGTCCCGCCGTGGACGGTCACGGCAGCCGGGGTGGTGGTGACGCTGGCGGCGCTGCTGGTGCCCCTGCCGCTGGCGGCGGTGCTCGTCCTGCTGGCCGGCCTGCTGGACGGCGTCGACGGGTGCGTCGCGGTGCTCCAGGACAAGGCGTCCGCCGCAGGCCGGCTGCTGGACCACAGCGCCGACCGGCTCGGCGAGGTGGTGTTCGGCGTGCTGCTGTGGCGGGCCGGCGTCCCATGGGGCCTGGCGGCGCTCGCCGTGGCGCTCATGATCGCGGTCGAGGTCGTCCGGCGCTCGGTCTCCGTCACCGTGGGGGAGCGGCCGGTGCGGGTGCTGCTGACGGCCTCGGCGCTGCTGGTGTGGCCGCTGGCCTGGACGTCGGCGCTCGTCGGGCTGTCGGCGGTCGCGGTCGGCCAGGCCGCCCGCCGTGAGCGGATCGTGACCTGACCGTGGCCTGCGCGCGCTCGTCGGCGCCGGGTGGCGCGCCTACGGTCGGCCTGTGGGAGCGCCACGGACGTCTCGTCTGGACCGCTTCGCCGGGGTCGGGCTCGTCAAGCCCGACCTGGAGGCCGAGGCGGCGATCCTGCTCGTGGACTGCCACCTGCACAGCGACGACGACGCGATCTGCCCCCGCTGCCTGACGTGGATCGAGGGGCGTGACTTCGTCCGGCAGACCGTCTACGGCCTGATCCAGCACGAGGTCTGCCCGCCCTGGCCCTGAGCGGCATCCCCTTCTCCTGGCGATCTTCGTCGGGTTGTCATCCAGGGGGCCGACCGACAGCGATCTGACGTGCCTCGTCGGTCGCTCGTGGGCGATCTTCGCCGGATTGCCGCCGATCAGGGGCTCTGGCGACAAGGTGACGAAGATCGTCGCGGCGGGGTCAGGCGGGGCCGATGAGGTCGCTGACGATCTTGGCGGACAGGGCGACCAGCGGCAGGCCGCCACCCGGGTGCGACGACCCGCCGACGAGGAACAGGCTAGGCACGGGGGAGCGGTTGGCCGGGCGCAGGAAGGCGGCCACCGGGCCGTTGGAGGACGTGCCGTAGATCGCGCCGCCGACGGCTCCCGTGCGCGCCTCCAGATCGGCCGGGGTGATGACCTCGCGCCAGAGCACCCGGTCCCGGACGTCTACCCCTCGGCGGGCCATCACGTCCAGGACGTGATCGGCGTACGTCGGCTGGGCGCGCCAGTCGACCGGGCCGTGCCGGGGCGCGTTGACGAGGACGAACAGCGCCTCGTGCCCGGGCGGCGCCATCCCCGGCGGCCGGCTCACGAAGACCGTGGGGTCGGCCGCGGGCGCCGCCCCGAACACCGCGTCCATCTCGGCGTCGTAGTCCTCGCCGAACAGCACGGTGTGATGGGCCAACCCGTCGGTCGAGCCGCGCAGGGCGAGGAGCAGCACGAAGCCGGACAGCGAGGGAGTGGCCCGGGCCAGCCGGTGCGCCGCCGAGGGGCAGTCGACGAGGTCGCGGTACAGGTGCGCGGCGTCCGCGTCCGACACGACGACGTCCGCGGTGAGGGTCCCGTCCTCGAGGGTGACGAGTGGGGGTGCGATCCGGGTGACCCGGCGACCGAGCTGGACGTCGACACCGCGCTCGAGGCACCGGTCGAGCAGCACCTCCGCCAGGCGGTAGAGGCCGCCGTGGACCCACCAGCCTCCGAACGCGTGCTCGACGTAGGGCACCGCAGCCAGCGCCGCCGGAGCGCGGCGGGGGTCGGAGCCGGTGTAGGTCGCGTAGCGGTCGAGGACCAGCCGCAGCCGTGGGTCGCGCAGGTGCCGGCGGCCGAGGTCGCGCAGCGTGCGGCCGGGCGCCAGGGTGGCCACGTCGGACGGGTGCCTGAGCGCGAGGGCCGCCAAGGTGCGGGAGCCGTGCAGCGCGGACTCGAGGAACGGCTTCCTCGACGCGCGCCAGATCCGCTCCGCCCGCTCCAGGAAGGCCGCCCAGTCGGCGCCCGCGCCGGGTGACCACGCCTCCAGGTTCGCCACCACCTCCGCACCCGAGTCGAAGGACGTGCCGTCGGTGAAGCGGTGCCGGATCGACACCGGCTCGAGCGTCAGCGGCGCCGGGCCCCCGGTGGCCGCGAACAGGTCGTCGAAGACCTGCGGCATCGTGAGCAGCGACGGGCCGGTGTCGAAGACGAAGCCGTCCCGCTCGAAGCGGCCGAGCTTCCCGCCGACGACGGGTGCCGCCTCGACGAGCGTGACGCGGTGGCCGAGGGCGGCCAGCCGGGCCGCCGCCGCGAGTCCGCCCACCCCCGCGCCCACGACGACGACGCTCACAGCACGCGTCCCTTCCAGGTGCGCTGCGACGCGAGCCGGGAGCGCAGCCACAGCCCGCAGAGGACCAGCACCGAGACCGGGTGCGCCAGGCTGTCCGCGACCGGCGACCGGGTGCGCCGTGCCGTCACCGCGCGGCCGAGAACCCCTGCGACGCAGGCGATCCGCGCTGCCGGCCGGCTGCTGAGCCAGGGCAGGACGTAGAGCACGAGCAGGCCTGCGGGCACCGCGGCGGGGACGGTGTGCAGCGACTTCGTGTACCCCTCCACGAGGGCCGGCCAGTCGTCGTACATCCGGGTGGACGCCAGCGCCGTGCCGTCGACGACCCCACCGCGACCGCCGGCGCGCTTCACCGCGCGCAGCAGGGCGACGTCGTCCACGACCTGGTCCCGGACCGCCGCGTGACCGCCGGCGGCGTCGTAGGCCGCCCGCCGCACCGCGAGCAGCTGGCCGTTCGCCGCGGACAGCGACGGCCGCGGCGACCGCTGCGCCAGCTCGACGGGGAGGAAGGTGAGGATCGACCACTGCAGCAGCGGCTGCACCAGGCGGGCCGGGCCGGACGCGAGCTGCCGGGGGTACGGCGACACGAGGTCGAGGTCGTCCAGGGCCGCCACCGTGGCGCCGACCGCACCGGGCGCGAGCACCACGTCGGCGTCGACGAACACGAGCACGTCGCCGGTGGCCGCGTCGGCGAGCTGCTGGCAGGCCCAGGGCTTGCCCAGCCAGCCCTCGGGCAGCGGTCGACCGGGCAGCACCTGGAAGCCGGCGGAGCGCACGAGCTCGGCGGTCCCGTCCGTGGACTCGTCGTCGAGGACCAGCACCTCCACGTCCCGCGGCAGGGTCGCCAGCAGGCCGCCGATGCGGTGCGCCTCGTCGCGCGCGGGCACGAGCACGGAGACCGTCGCGGCCGGGCCGCTCGTGGCCGGTCGCCAGCGGTTGAGCGCCGCGTGCGCGGTCAGCAGCGAGACCACCCAGGCGATCAGCCGCACCGCAGCCGCCGGAGCAGCGGGACGCCGACGACGCCCATCCCGAGCAGGCCCGACACGGCCACCCACGGCCGGCCGAAGAACAGCGCGTTCGCCAGCGCCGAGCCCAGCCAGGTCCAGAGGAACAGCGCGACGGGTACGCCGACGACGCTGTCGCGCCACGGCAGCCGGGACACCAGCGCCATCAGCAGCAGCGCGACGCCGGCCCAGCCGAGGTAGTTGGTCAGCGGCACGCCGTCCTGCGCGAAGTGCCAGTGCCCGGCCCGCACCATCTGCGGGTCGAGGAACAGGTCCCACGACGCCAGCGCCCAGGCGCCGCCGAGCCACGCGTGGCCGACGAGCCGCCCGGCCACCAGGGCGGGGTACGCGAACATCGCCCAGGCCAGCGGCACCACCAGGGGCACGCTCAGCACGGCGGGTCCGAGCCCGCCGTCGTACTGGTAGGAGCCGAAGGGCACGCCGGTGCGGACTCCGACGGCCTCGACGGCGAAGGACAGGGCGACCACCAGGGCCAGGTAGCGGGCCGCCCAGGCGACGCCCTGGGTGGCGGCCGCGTGGCTCAGCGTCGCGGCCAGGAAGGCGAGCACGGTGGCGACCGTCAGCCGGTCGCGGGCCGAGCCGGAGAGCAGGGGGTAGCAGATCTCGAGCGCCACGGTGAGCGCTGCGAGGAGGGCCGGCACGTACCGACCCTAGGGGTCTACAGCCGGCGGGCCTGCGCGAGCAGGTCGCCCTGCTCGTGCGGTCCGGCGAAGCGGATCGCCCGCTCGAGGGCCCGGCGTCCGCGGGCCTCGGTGAGGCGGGTCCAGAGCGTGTCGGCGAAGCCGGGCACGGCCGGGGCGGGCGGGAGGTCGGAGACCAGGATCGATCCGGTCTCGAAGGAGGCGGTGCTCACGGGGCGCTCCTCTCAGAAGCTGCACCCCTACTTTCGGCACCGAGTGCGACAATTATCCACCCAGACCGGCGTGATCTCGGACACTCAGCCGGTGCGGACCCGCTTCAGCAGCAGCGCGACCGCGTCCTGGAGAGCCGACCGCACCTGGTCGCCGTGTGCCTCGAACCAGCCGGGCAGCTCCTCCACGAGGTCGTCGTAGGCCTCGCCGAGCTCCTCGCCGGCCAGCGCGTGACCGGCGACGGGGTCGTCGAAGAGCAGGTGCCACAGCTCCGACACGGCCGCGACGTCCGGCTCGGGTCCGTCGGTGCCGAGCCAGCCGCCGAGCCGCAGGTCGATCTCGTCGGGCTGGTCGTCCAGCAGCACCATCCCGTGCTCCTGGGCGTGGTGCTCCAGACCGGCCCGGGTCGCGAAGAGCAGCAGGTCGCCGCGGTCCCGGAGCAGCAGATCGGTCTCGCTGTCGTCGTCCACGATCCAGCCCGCGTGCCAGGTGCGGTCGCCGTCCACGAGCAGCACCTCGTACAGATCAGCCACGGCGACGCCTCCTGTCCTTCATGACCAGCTGGGCGACGGTGCGCCCACTCGCACCGAACACCCCACCACCGGGGTGTGTCGAGGCGCCACACAGGTAGAGCCCCTCCGAGACGCGGTGCCCGGCCAGCTCCGGCAGGGGACGCCAGGCGAACATCTGGTCCAGGCCCATCTCCACGTGCATGACCTGCCCGCTCACGAGGCCGAGCTCACGCTCGAGGTCGGGCGGCGTCTGGACGTGCATCCGCTCGACGGTGCCGGCGAAGCCGGGCGCGACCCGGTCCACGGCGGCGACCAGCTTCTCGCCCTCCCGCTCGGCGATCGCGTCCCAGTCCTCGTGGGCCAGCCGGTACGGGTGCCACTGGCCCCACACCGTCACGTTGTGCTTGCCGGGAGGCGCGAGGGTGTCGTCGAAGGCGCTGAAGGTCATCGCGAGCGCCGGCGGGTCCGCGGGCACGAGCCCGGCGCCGTACTGCCCGAAGGCCAGTCGCAGCTGCTCGCGCGAGTGCGCCAGCAGCTGCATCGCGCGGTACGTCTCCGGGCGGGGGTACGCCGGCAGGGCCGAGGTCGCGAGCCGGACCACCATCCCGATGCCGTTGCCGACCCGCACGGTCCGGCGGGCCCGGTCCCGCAGCGGCGAACCGGCCAGGTCGAGGAAGGTGAGCACGTGGCAGGCGCCGATGACCGCGTCCGCCGGGTGGAAGCCGGCAGCCGTCGTGACACCCTGCCGCGACACCGCCACCGCGGGCTCACCGAGCAGCACCCGACCGCCGTAGGACTCCAGGCGGCGCTGCAGGGCCTCCGACAGCGCGCCGCTGCCGCCGACGGGGTGCCCCGGGGCCAGTCGGTGCATGACGGTGTTCCACCCGACCAGGTCTGCCGTCGCCGGCTCGTGGGTCGGCGGGCCGCTCTGCGACCCCATCCAGGCCAGCGCGGTCTTCAGCCGCTCGTCGTCGAACAGGCTGTCCAGCAGGGAGTCCGCGCTGGTGAGGAACTGCCGGGCGAGCTCGACCCCGGGCAGCCCGGTCCCCTTGCCGGCTCCCCAGATCGCCCGCCCCAGCCGCCCCGGTGTGGGCGCGCCCTGGAAGGCGTCGAAGACCTTGCTGTTGCGCTGGCCCCAGTCGAGGGCGAACGCGCGGTAGGCGTCGGCGTCCCTGGTGCCGCAGGCGGTCTCGATGCTCTCGCAGGTCCAGTCGAGGTCGACGTGGAAGGTGATGTCGCCGTAGGGGGTCCACCCCCACGGGTCGAGGTCCTGGTAGGTCACGTCCAGCGCCAGGTCCTCGACGATCCCGGTGTGGCGGATCATCACGTGCGCGCTGGACCCGCGGTCGACGCGGTAGCCCGGCCAGCGCTCGACGGTGCTGACCGCGCCGCCCACGACGGTGTCGCGCTCGACCACCGTCACGTCGACGCCGGCGCGCGCGAGGTAGCAGGCGGCGACCAGGCCGTTGTGGCCCGCACCGACGACGACCGCCTTCATCGGCTCACAGGGCGAGGCCGAGCACCGCGAAGCTGCGCGGGTCGCCGGGGAAGCGCAGGTCCCGCACCAGGTCGACCCAGCCGCCGTCCCGGTAGAACTGCCGGGCCCGGGTGTCGAGGTCGGGCGTCGTCAGGACGGCTGTCAGCGCCCGGGTCTGGGACAGCAGCCGGACGAGCAGGTCGCGGCCCACCCCCTGGAGCTGGAACGCCGGCCGCACGTGCAGCTCGCAGACCTCGAACGCGTCCCGCAGCCACTCCTGGGCGAGCCGCGGTCCCATGGCGGCCCGGACGTGGTCGTGCCACCACTGGCCGGGGGCGCCCTGGTAGCCGTAGGCGATGCCGACGAGCTGGTCGCCGTGGACCGCCGCGACCGCCTTGAGCCCGTCGCGGTCCAGGTGCGCGGCGAGCACCGCGCGCCGCGCCCGGGCGGCGGACCGGGACACCTGCATCGCCTCCGCGTAGACGTCCAGGACGTCGCCGGCCCGGGCGGCGAGCTGGTCGCGGTCCCAGTCCACGAGCAGGACCGTCATGCCAGCGGGTCCGTTCCGTCCAGGGTCCCCGCGCTGGCCTCCACCGCGAAGCGCGCGAACAGCTCCTCGGCGTACCACCCGACCTCCGTCGTCCTGGCGATGACCTCGCGGTGCGCGCCCGCGTGCGCGAAGGCCCGCAGCCGCTCGGGGGAGTCCCAGACGCTGAACGTCCCCTGCAGCCCTATCGGCGCCTCCCCGACGGCGAGGGACACCCGAACCCCCGGTACGGCGGCCAGCGACCGGGTGACGGCCGGGACGGCGGCGTAGAACCGGCCCGCCCGCCAGGGCCGCAGCCGGGCGCGGGTGAGCACGGCCGTCGTACCGCTGGAGGCCTCCTGCGGATCGCCGAACGGGCGTTGGCCGGACCACGTGCCGCGGCTGCTGAGCGGCCGCAGGTCGACGCGCCAGGTCTCGGTGGCGTAGCGCAGCGGGAGGTCGTCCGGGCGGCGGGACCACGCCGTCAGGCGCGCCCACCGGGTGATGTCGGCCTGGTGCGGCAGGAAGCCACGACCGGTGCCGAGCGCCTTGCTGAAGGCGGCCCCCGGGGCGCGCCGCCGGGCGTCGACGAGCACGCGGGGGACCCGGGACAGCGGGACCCGCCACACGTGCAGCGTGACGACCTCGGGGCGCATGGGAATCACCCTTTCACCTCGCTGGTTGGATGGGGGTGTGGACCTGAAGACCCTGGCGCTCGAGGCTGCGCGTGAGCTCGAGGGCAAGCCGCCGCAGGTGATCCTGCAGTGGGCGGTGGACACCTTCGGTGACAGGTTCTGCGTCTCCTCCTCCATGGGTGACGGTGTGCTCTCGTCGCTCGCGGCCTCGGTCAAGCCCGGGATCGACGTGGTCTTCCTCGACACCGGCTACCACTTCGCGGAGACCATCGGCACCCGCGACGCCGTGGACCAGGTGTACGACGTCAACGTCCGCACCGTGCTGCCGCTGCTGTCGGTGAACGAGCAGGACGCCCAGCACGGCAAGGACCTCTGGCGCACCGACCCCGACCGCTGCTGCGCGATGCGCAAGGTCGAGCCGCTCAACCGGGCGCTCGCCGACTACGACGCCTACGCGTCCGGCATCCGCCGCGACGAGGCCGACTCCCGGGCCGGTACCGCCGTCGTGGAGTGGGACGCCAAGCGCGGCAAGGTGAAGGTCAACCCGATCGCGGCGTGGACCCAGGACGACGTCGACGCCTACGTCGAGGAGCACGGCATCCTCGTCAACCCGCTCGCCTACGACGGCTACCCGTCGATCGGGTGCGCGCCCTGCACGCACCGGGTGGCCGACGGCGAGGACCCGCGCTCGGGTCGCTGGAAGGGCACCCAGAAGACCGAGTGCGGCCTGCACGTCTGACGGCGTACACCCCCCGTTGCGTCCTCAGAAGTGGCCTCGGGTCAGGCTCAGGCATGAGGACGCAAGGGGTCAGTCGCGGCCGGTGAGGCCCTTGTACCGGAGCTCGAAGACGCGCAGGCAGGCCTCGCAGCGCCACTGCGCGTGCTCGGTGAGCTCGCCCCACGGGACGAGGTCCTCCTCGCCGCAGTAGGGGCAGTACGCCGGTGCCGCGCGCTCGTTCACGCCTTGAGGACGGCCTCGTCGGCGGCGCGCACCCAGGTGGCGAAGGTGTCCTCGGGCCCGCGCTCGGCCAGGTAGGTCCGCAGCAGCCGCTCGATGTAGTCGGCCGCGCCGTCCGCGGTGATCTTGAGCCCGCGGGCCTTGCGGCCGAAGCCGGCGTTCGCGCCCATCGAGCCGCCCAGGTGCACCTGGAACCCCTCGACGCCCTCGACGATCGAGCCCTTCAGGCCGATGTCGGCGGTCTGGAACCGGGCGCAGGAGTTGGGGCAGCCGTTGACGTTGACGGTCAGCGGCTCCGGGAAGTCGGGCAGCCGCTTCTCGAGCTCGGTGTAGAGGTCGACGGCACGCACCTTCGTCTCGACGATGGCGAGCTTGCAGAACTCCAGGCCGGTGCACGCCATGGTCCCGCGCCGGAAGACCGACGGGGTGACCTGGAGGTCCTCCGCCTCCAGCTCGGTGACGAGCTCGGTGACGTTCTCCGACGGCACGTCCAGGACCACGAGGCCCTGCTGCGCCGTCGTGGACACCCGGCCACCACCGAGCCGGTCCGCCAGCTCCGCCACGCGGGTGAGCTGGCTGCCGCTCGTCCGGCCCGCGCGGGCGACCGTCCCGACGTACTTCAGGCCGTTGCCCTGGTCGTGCACCCCGAGGTGGTCCCGGTTTCCGACGGTGGGTGCCGGCTCCGGGCCGTCCGGCAGGGGAGCGCTGAGGTACTCCTGCTCGAGCACCTCGCGGAACTTCTCCGGGCCCCAGTCGGCCATGAGGAACTTCAGCCGGGCGTGGTTGCGGGACCGGCGGTAGCCGTAGTCGCGGAAGACGCTGATCACGCCCTCCCACGCCTCCGCGACGCGGGACGGCTCCACGAACGCGCCGAGCCGCACCGCGAACTTCGGGTTGGTCGACAGGCCGCCGCCGACCCACAGGTCGTACCCCGGACCCAGCGACGGGTGCACGACCCCGACGAAGGCGACGTCGTTGATCTCGTGGTTGCTGCAGTGCTGCGCGCAGCCGCTGATCGAGGTCTTGAACTTGCGCGGCAGGTTCGCGTACGCCGGGTCGCCGAGGTACTTGCGCGCGACCTCGCGGACGGCGGGGTCGCCGTTGATGACCTCGTCCGCCGCCACCCCGCCGAGCGGGCAGCCGAGGATGACGCGCGGGGAGTCCCCGCAGGCCTCGGTCGTGTGCAGGCCGACCGCCTCGAGGCGCTCCCAGATCTCCGGGACGTCCTCGATGCGGATCCAGTGCAGCTGGATGTTCTGCCGGTCGGTGACGTCGGCGACGTCACGACCGAACTCCGTCGCGATCCCGCCGATCACCCGCAGCTGCTCGCTGGTGAGCTGCCCGCCGTCGATGCGGACGCGCAGCATGAAGTACGGCGCCTCGAGCTCCTCGGGCTCGAGGATCGCCGTCTTGCCGCCGGGGATCCCGTCGGCGCGCTGCGTGTAGAGGCCGTACCAGCGCAGCCGGCCGCGCAGGTCGGCGCCGTCGATGCTGTCGAAGCCACGCTTGCTGTAGATGTCGAGCACGCGCTGCTTGACGGTCAGCGGGTGGCTGTCCTTCTTGACCTGCTCGTTGGGGTTGAGGGGCTCGCGGTAGCCGAGCGCCCACTGACCCTGTCCGCGGACGGCGGGCACGGGGTTCTCCTAGGTAGGACGGGGTGGGTGGCTGTCAGGCGCGAGCGGAACAGACGGCGCTGGCTGTGCGCTTCAAGTCGACGTGACGCCGACACACGAGATGGACCCCCACACCTCCAGTCTGCCATGCAGCCCGGTGTGTCCGCTGTGCCAGACTCTCCCCGTGATCGCGACGGTGCTGGTGGAGCGGCTGCACGTCGACCTCCTGCGGACGTCCAGCGCCACCTGTTCCCTCTGAGACCTCGAACCGGCTATCGTTTCTAGAACCCGTTCTAGTTTTCTCTCGGAGGACCCGTTCCGTGACTGCGACCGTGTGGCTGACCGGCCTGCCGAGCGCGGGCAAGACCACGCTGGCGACCGCGCTCAGCAAGGAGCTCGACCGTGAGCGCGTCGAGCTGCTCGACGGCGACGAGGTCCGCGAGTTCCTCACGAAGGGCCTCGGCTTCACCCGCGAGGACCGCGACACCAACGTGCTGCGCATCGGCTGGGTCGCCGCCACGCTCGCGAAGCACGGCGTGCTCGTCCTCGCCAGCGTGATCAGCCCGTACGCCGAGACGCGCGCCGCCGTCCGCAAGCTGCACGAGGACAAGGGCGCGACCTTCCTCGAGATCCACGTGGCCACGCCCGTCGAGGTCTGCAGCGAGCGGGACGTGAAGGGGCTCTACGCCAAGCAGGCCGCCGGCGAGATCAGCGGCCTCACCGGCGTCGACGACCCCTACGAGCCGCCGACGAACGCCGACGCGGTCATCCGCACCCACGAGCAGACCCTCGACCAGTCCGTCGCCCAGCTGCTGGGCGTCCTCCGTGAGCGGGGTCTCGCATGAGCGTCGACATGGAGCTCAGCCAGCTCGACCTGCTCGAGGCCGAGGGCATCCACGTGATGCGCGAGGTCGCCGCCGAGTTCGAGCGGCCCGCCCTGCTGTTCAGCGGCGGCAAGGACTCGATCGTCATGCTCAAGCTGGCGGAGAAGGCGTTCTGGCCGGGCAAGATCCCGTTCCCGCTCGTGCACGTCGACACCGGGCACAACTTCGAGGAGGTGCTGGCCTTCCGCGACTGGCGCGTCGAGGACCTCGGCGCCCGCCTCGTCGTGGGGCTGGTGCAGGACGACATCGACGCCGGCCGGGTGCACGAGATCCCCGGCGGCCTGCGCAACCCGCTGCAGACCACGACGCTGCTGCGCACCATCGAGGAGAACCGCTTCGACGCGGTCTTCGGCGGCGCCCGCCGCGACGAGGAGAAGGCCCGCGCCAAGGAGCGGTTCTTCAGCTTCCGCGACGCCTTCGGGCAGTGGGACCCGAAGAACCAGCGCCCCGAGCTCTGGAACCTCTACAACGGCAAGCACAACCCGGGCGAGCACATCCGGGTCTTCCCGCTGTCGAACTGGACCGAGCTCGACATCTGGCGCTACATCGTGCGGGAGAAGATCAAGATCCCCTCGATCTACTACGCCCACGAGCGCGAGGTCTTCGAGCGCGACGGCATGCTGCTCGGCGTCACGGCCGTCTCGCAGCCGAAGCCGGGGGAGACGGTGAGCACCCGCACCGTGCGCTACCGCACGGTCGGCGACGCCTCCTGCACGGGAGCGGTCGAGAGCCCCGCGGCGACGCCTGAGGAGGTCCTCGCGGAAGTGGCCGTCACCCGGCTCACCGAGCGCGGCGCGACCCGGGCCGACGACCGCGCCTCAGAGGCGGCCATGGAAGACCGCAAGAAGGAGGGGTACTTCTGATGTCCGGGCTCCTCCGCTTCGCCACCGCAGGCTCCGTCGACGACGGCAAGTCGACCCTGATCGGCCGGCTGCTCTACGACAGCAAGAGCGTCTTCGCCGACCAGCTCGAGGCCGTCGAGAAGACGTCGGCCGACCGCGGGGACGACTACACCAACCTGGCGCTGCTCACCGACGGCCTGCGGGCCGAGCGCGAGCAGGGCATCACCATCGACGTCGCCTACCGCTACTTCGCGACCCCGAACCGGACGTTCATCGTCGCGGACACCCCGGGACACGTGCAGTACACGCGCAACATGGTCACCGGCGCCTCCACGGCCGACGTCGCTCTCGTGCTGGTGGACGCCCGCAAGGGCGTCATCGAGCAGACCCGCCGGCACGCGTCGCTGTCGGCGCTGCTGCGCGTCCCGCACGTCGTGCTCGCGGTCAACAAGATGGACCTCGTCGACTTCGACCAGGCCGTCTTCGACGGGATCGTGAAGGACTTCCGGGACTTCGCGGGCAAGCTGAGCCTCCCGCACGTGGTGGCCATCCCGATGGCCGCCCTGCAGGGCGACAACGTCGTCAACAAGAGCGAGCGGATGCCCTGGTACGACGGGCCGGCACTGCTCGACTTCCTGGAGACGGTGCCCGTGGACGTCGACCACATCGGCACGCTCGGCGCGCGCTTCCCGGTGCAGTACGTGATCAGGCCGATGAGCGTCGAGCTGCCGGACTACCGCGGCTACGCCGGGACCCTGGCCACCGGCACCCTGAAGGCCGGCGACGACGTGGTCGTGCTGCCCTCGGGACGGCGGACGAAGGTGGCAGCGGTCGAGACCGCCGACGGCCCGCTGGAGGTCGCGCTGGCCCGGCAGGCTCTCACCGTCCGGCTCGCGGACGAGGTCGACGTGTCGCGCGGCGACATGATCGCCGCGGCCGACGACGCGCCGACCGCCACCCAGGAGCTCACGGCGACCGTCTGCTGGATGGCCGACGCACCGCTCGTGCCCGGCCGGCGGCTGCTGCTGAAGCACACCACCAGGACCGTGAAGGCGATCGTGTCCGCGCTGCTCGACACCCTCGACGTCACGAACCTCGAGTCGGGCCCCGCCACCAGCTTCGAGCTCAACGACATCGGGCGTGTGACGATCCGCACATCGTCACCGGTCTTCGTCGATGACTACAATGTCGATCGGACCACTGGGGCTTTCGTGCTCATCGACGAGGCGACCGGGGCAACGGTGGGCGCTGGCATGGTCGGTTCGGTACTGGGGGCGGTGACATGACGGGTTCCACCCGAAGCGGCACGACGGGCTGGACCCGTACGCCGTGGGTCGGCTGGTGCGTCGACTCCTGCCGCCCCGGTGCGCGATGTCTGACGGGTTCCACCTCCGTCTGACCTCGCACACCCCTGTGCTCGGCCCTGGTCGCCGACGCCACCTCGAAAGGCTAGTTTTCCAGTGGGATTCCTCAAGAGATCTGCCGCTGTCCTCGCCGCCGGAGCGCTCGTGCTCGGCGCGGCTGCCTGCAGTGGCTCCGGCACCCCGAAGCCGGCGGCGAACGGCTCCGCCTCGGAGCTGCGGCTCGGCTACTTCCCGAACATCACGCACGCGTCGGCGATCTACGGCGTCTCGAGCGGCATCTTCCAGAAGGAGCTCGGCAGCACGAAGCTGACGACCAAGACCTTCAACGCCGGCCCTGCCGCCCTCGAGGCGCTGCGCGGCGGTGCCCTCGACGCCGCGTTCCTCGGCCCGAACCCGGCCATCAACGGCTTCACGCAGACCAGCGGCACGCTGCTGCGGATCGTGGCCGGCACGACCAGCGGCGGCGCCGGTCTCGTCGTGCAGCCCGGGATCACCGACGTGAAGCAGCTGGACGGCAAGAAGGTCAGCACGCCCCAGGTCGGCAACACCCAGGACGTCGCGGCGAAGTACTACTTCCAGCAGCAGGGCGTGAAGGCCAACGTCACCACCGTCGCCAACAGCGACGTGCTGCAGGCCTTCAGCAGCAAGTCGATCGCGGGCGCGTGGGTGCCCGAGCCGTACCTGTCCCGGCTGGTCCTGGGCAACAGCGGGACGAAGCTGGTCGACGAGGCGACGCTGTGGCCCGACGGCAAGTTCGTCACCACCCAACTGGTCGTCACGCAGAAGTTCCTGAAGGCCTACCCGTCGGCGGTCGAGGCGCTGCTCAAGGGCCTCATCGAGGCCACCGACAAGGTCGCCGCGAAGACCCCTGACGTCGAGACCGCGGTCAACGACGCCATCAAGGGCCTGACCGGCAAGTCGCTCAAGCCCGACGTGCTCGCGGCCGCGTTCACCGGCCTCACCCCGACGGTCGACCCCATCGCCAGCTCGCTGGTGACCAGCGCCGAGCACGGCGTGGAGGTCGGCGTGACGAAGAAGGCCGACCTCAAGGGCATCTACGACCTCGCCATCCTCAACAGGCTCCTCACGGCCGCGGGCAAGCCCGAGGTCGACGACGCCGGACTCGGAGCGACATGACGGTCCTCGACACCCTCCGGCGGCGGCACGTCGTCGATACTGCTCCGATGGACAGTCCTGCCGTCGTGGTCGACGGGCTCACCAAGCGGTTCGGCCGCGGCCCCGTCATCCTCGACGACATCAGCCTGACCGTCGCGCCGGGGGAGTTCCTCTGCATCCTGGGCGCCAGCGGCTGCGGCAAGTCCACCCTGCTGAACGTGATCGCGGGCCTGGAGCCCCCGACCGCGGGTGCGGTGGACGTGCCCGGCCACAAGCCGTCGCTGATGTTCCAGGAGCCGGCGCTGTTCCCGTGGCTGACCGCGGGGGAGAACGTCGAGCTGGCCCTGAAGCTGCGGGGCGTCGGCAAGAGCGAGCGCCGGGAGGAGACCGAGCGACTTCTCGGCCTCGTCCGGCTCGAGGGCGCAGGGGACAAGCGCCCGCACGAGCTGTCCGGCGGCATGCGCCAGCGCGTCGCCATGGCGCGGGCGCTCGCCCAGGACTCCAAGGTGCTGCTCATGGACGAGCCCTTCGCGGCCCTCGACGCCATCACCCGCGACGTCCTGCACGACGAGCTCACCCGCATCCGGCAGGAGGTCGGGGCCACCGTCCTGTTCGTGACGCACAACGTGCGCGAGGCGGTCCGGCTCGGTGACCGCGTGATCCTGCTGTCCTCGCGCCCTGGTCGGGTCGTCAACGAGTTCCCGGTCCAGATCGCCCAGCCGCGGCGCATCGAGTCGCCCGAGGTCGCGAACCTCTCGGTGGAGATCACCGAGCACCTGCGGACGGAGATCCGCCGGCACGCCCAGGTGGCGACGCCATGACCGTCCCGGTCGCCGACACCAGCCGTGAGCTCGAAGCCGGCCTCGACGCCCTCGAGCTCGGCCCGGTCGAGGCGCGGCGCAGCTGGTGGCAGCAGGCGCTGCACGCCACCTGGCCGCCCGTGGTCGCCCTGCTGCTGCTCGTCGGCGTCTGGCAGCTGGTCGTGTCGGCGTCGCACCCGGTCAACCTGCCCAGCCCGGCCGCCGTCTGGGACGAGCTCAGCACCTCGTGGGACAAGATCCGGGAGGCCGTGGTCACGAGCCTCGGCCGCGGCATCCTGGGCTTCGTCTTCTCGGTGCTCGTGGCCACACCGGTCGGGCTGCTGCTGGCCCGCATCTCCTTGCTGCGCAGGGCCTTCCGCCCCCTCATCACCGGCCTGCAGTCGCTGCCGTCGGTGGCCTGGGTCCCGGCGGGCATCCTGTGGTTCGGGCTCACCGAGAAGACCCTCTACTTCGTCATCCTCATGGGCGCCATCCCGTCGATCGTCAACGGCACCATCAGCGGCATCGACCAGGTGCCGCCGCTGTTCCAGCGGGTCGGGCACGTGCTCGGCGCGCGTGGGCTGAGCCTGGCCCGGCACGTGCTGCTGCCTGCGGCGCTGCCCGGCTACCTCGGCGGCCTCAAGCAGGGCTGGGCGTTCTCCTGGCGCTCGCTCATGGCGGCCGAGCTCATCGCGAGCACCGGCCGGCTGGGGCTGGGGCAGTACCTCGAGGTGCAGCGCGACTTCAGCTCGCTGCCGGGGGTGCTCGTGGGGATCCTCGCCATCCTGTTCGTCGGCATCGCGGTCGACCTGGCGTTCTTCAGCCCGCTCGAGCGGCGCGTCCTGAAGCGGCGTGGTCTGCTGACCCCATGACGGTGCTGCTCGGGGTCGCCCACGGGTCGCGGGACGACGCCTCGCAGCAGGTCGTCCGTGACCTGCTGTCGGAAGCCGGCAGCCGGCTCGGGCTGCGCGCCGTCCCGTCGTACATCGACAACGCCGCGCCCTCCGTCGCCGGCGCGATCGCGGAGCTCGTCGCCGACGGGGTCGACGACGTCGTCGTCCTGCCGCTGCTGCTCAACGCAGCAGGGCACAGCAAGACCGACGTCGCCGCGTCGGTGCAGAAGGCGCGTCTCGAGCACCCGCGGGTGCGGCTGCGGTACGGGCGGCCCTTCGGTGCGCACCCGGCCGTGGTGGCCGTCCTCGAGCAGCGGCTGGTGGAGGCCGGCGCGACCGAGCAGCCGGTGCTGCTCGTCGCCGGCGGGTCGCTGGACCCGGACGCCAACGCCACCGTCGCGGCCACGGCCCGGCTGCTCTGGGAGGGGCGGCAGCACCCGACTGTCGACTACGCCTTCGTGTCGGCGACCGGCCCCACCGTCGAGCAGGCGCTGCAGAGGTGCCCGGAGGCGGTGCTGTCGCTGCTGTTCCTCGGCCCGGGGTACCTGCCCTCGAAGGCTGCGGCGGGGCGACGGGCCACCGCGCCCCTCGGGGCGGCGCCGCAGCTCGTCGACCTGATCATCGAGAGGTACGAGGAGGCGCTGGCCGGGGACGTGCGGATGAACTGCGACGCCTGCCTCTACCGCACCCCCTTCCCGGGGCGGGAGCACCTGGTCGGCGCCCCCCAGGTCCCGCACACCCACCCCGACGACTGACCGCGTACCTGCCCGACCGGGCTTGCGCTCTCGGGGATCTGACGCCCCCAGGACCGCCGGTTTCCCGACAGGGCAAGCCTCGCGCTGCGTCAGAGGCCCTCGACGGTGTCGGGGACGTCCACGGCGTGCGCCTGGAGCACCTCGATCGGGATGACGTCGAGGGCCCGGTGGTGGGTGGCGGCGAGCACGACCGGTGCGGCCACGCCGTCCTCGTACGCCTGGAGCCAGCGGGCGGCGACGACACACCAGCGGTCTCCCGGTGCCAGCCCCGGGAACTGGTACTCCGGCCGCGGCGTCGTGAGGTCGTTGCCGACGTGGCGCTGGTGGCGCAGGAACTGCTCGGTCACCACGGCGCAGACGGTGTGGCTGCCCACGTCCTCAGGGCCCGTGCTGCAGCAGCCGTCGCGGAAGAAGCCGGTCAGCGGGTCGGTGCCGCAGGGCTCCAGCTCGCCCCCGAGCACGTTGAGGTCCACGGGGTCAGCATGCACGAAGGGGCCCCGGCGAGTGCCGGGACCCCTTCGCGGAAGTGCTGTCCTACTGGACGACGGTGACGTTCTCCGCCTGCGGGCCCTTCTGGCCCTGCGTCACGTCGAACTCGACGCGCTGGTTCTCGTCGAGCGACTTGTAGCCCTGAGACTGGATCGCGCTGAAGTGGCAGAAGACGTCGGGACCGCCGCCATCCTGTGCGATGAAGCCGAAGCCCTTCTCCGCGTTGAACCACTTCACTGTGCCCTGTGCCATGAGATTTTCCCTTTTACGGTGTAACGACGACCGCGTGCGCGTCCGACGGGCTGGAGGAGCGTCGGCGCGGGGAGTCCCCAGGTAACCAAGAACGCGAGCAAAAGCAACGACAGCCACTGCTGAGGCTACCCCCTAAGTTCGCCGCATGCCGATTTCGACACAGGAAGTTCGCCGGTTGACCGCCGCGGGTGTCGTGGCGCTCACGGTGCTCGTCGCCTACTGGGTGCTGTGGTTCGCCGCCCGCGACGTGGTGCGCAGCGCCGACACCCAGGCCTACGAGGACTTCGAGAACGCCTTCCCGCTGGCCGACGCCTGGCTGGGCGTCTGCGTGCTGCTGGCGGTGCGGGCCGTACGGGGTGGTCGCCCCAGTGCGCTGCTGTGGCTGCTCGCGGGTGGCGGCGCGGGGGTCTACCTGTTCTGCATGGACGTGCTCTACGACCTCGAGCAGGGCATCTACGCCACGGGTGCGGGCGGGATCATCGAGCTCGGCATCAACCTGCTGACGCTGGGCCTCTCCGGCTGGTTCCTGCGCTGGGCGTGGCGGCGCCGGGACGCGCTGCTCAGCTCGCCTGGCTGACCGAGCTCATGTTGAAGTCGGGGACGCGCAGCGCCGGCATCTGCGTCCACGTGAAGTAGTCGCTCCACTCGCGCGGCAGTGTCGGCACCGAGCCGCCCACCTCCGTGCAGCGGCTGAGCAGGTCGAGCGGCGACTCGTTCCAGCGGAAGTTGGTGACCGTGCCGGTCACCTCGCCGTTCTCGACGAGGTAGACGCCGTCGCGCGTCAGGCCGGTGAGCAGCAGGGTCTCCGGGTCGACGGAGCGGATGTACCACAGGCAGGTCAGCAGCAGCCCGCGCTCGGTCGCCGCGACCATCTCGTCGACCGTCGCCGTACCCGACCCGGCGACGATGAGGTTGTCGACGAACGGCGTGACCCGGGAGCCCGTGAGCGCCGCCGACGAGCGGGTCTCCGTGAGGTGCTCGAGGCGCCCGTCCCGGACCCAGTCGGTGGCGGACAGGTCGAGGCCGTTGTCGAACACGCTCGTCGTGCTGGACGAGCCGTGTGCCACCACGAACGGCTCGACGGGCAGCGCGGCCGGGTCGCTGCGCATCGAGAACCCCTGCGGTGCCACGACCTCGCCGACACGGGTCCCGCCGCCGGGGCGGGAGAACACCGTGCGCCCCTCGGCGGCGTCCCTGCCGTTGGCGGTCCAGTAGGTGTAGACCATCAGGTCCGCGACGGCGCTCGGCGGCAGGAGGGTCTCGTAGCGGCCGGCCGGCAGCTCCACCCAGCGCTCGGTCCACGACAGCCGCCGCTGCAGCTCGGCGTCCAGGGCGGGTACGACGATGTCGGACCAGTCCCGGGTGTGCTGGCCCACCCACGACGAACCGCCGCGCCGGTCGTTCTTGGCCGTCATCTCGACGTACCCGCTGGGCTGCACGTGCCGCCGTCGCAGCCCCGTGGACGAGCCCAGCCAGGTGGTGGTGAGCTCGTGCGAGGCATAGCCGAAGTGCCGCAGCCCCAGGGCCGGTGCCTGCGCGAACGAGTCGCCCAGGCCGCGGGCGAGCTCGGCGAAGACCGCGGTGGTCGTGAGCTCGGCCTGCTCGCTGAACGACCCGTCCGCCGGGCCGGTGACCAGCGGTGCGTAGTCGGGCGCCGGGTCGGCCTCGCGGGCGGCCTGCTCGCTGGCGCGGACGAGCCCCTCGAGGTCGTCGAGGACCGAGGCGCTGCGGACGCCGACGGACTCGCCGACCACGCTGATGACGGTGAGGTCCCGCTCGCGGCGCGAGCCGTTGGTGGTGAGGGTGCTGTTCGCCCACCGGAGGTCGACGGTGCTGCTCTCGGTGAGGATGGCGACGCAGCCGTCCGCCTGGGACAGCGAGAGGACCCGCTCGACGACGTCGCTCATCGGCCGGCCTCGCGGTGGGTGTTGAGGATGTTGACCCCGCGGAAGACCGCGGTCGGGCAGCCGTGCGAGACCGCGGCCGTCTGCGACGGCTGGGCCTTGCCGCAGTTGAACGCGCCGCCGAGGACATAGGTGGAGGGGCCCCCGATCGCGTCCATCGACCCCCAGAACTCGGTCGTCACGGCCTGGTAGGCGACGTCGCGCAGCTGACCGACCAGCCGCCCCGACCGGATCTCGTAGAACCGCTGCCCGGTGAACTGGAAGTTGTAGCGCTGCATGTCGATGGACCAGCTCTTGTCGCCGACCACGTAGATGCCGCGCTCGACCCCGGCGATGAGCTGCTCGGTCGTGGGGCCGCCCGCGAGCGGCTGCAGCGAGACGTTCGGCATCCGCTGCACGGGGACGCGGTGCGGACCGTCGGCGAACGCGCAGCCGTTGGACCGCCCGAACCCGTTCTGGCGCGCCATCCGGCGGTCGAGCTGGTAGCCGACGAGGGTGCCGTCCCGCACGATGTCCCACTGCTGGGCGGCCACGCCCTCGTCGTCGTAGCCGACCGTGGACAGCCCGTGCGGGGTGTGCCGGTCACCGGTGACGTGCATGAGCTCGGAGCCGTAGCGCAGGGTGCCGAGCTGGTCGAGCGTCGCGAAGGACGTCCCGGCGTAGGCGGCCTCGTAGCCGAGGGCCCGGTCGAGCTCGGTCGCGTGACCGACGGACTCGTGGATGGTCAGCCACAGGTTGGACGGGTCGATGACGAGGTCGTACCTCCCCGGCTCGACGCTGCTGGCCTTGGCCTTCTCCACGAGGTTCGCCGGCATCGCGTCGAGGTCGGCGTCCCAGTCGTACCCGGTCGTGAGGTACTCCCAGCCGCGACCGACCGGAGGTGCGAGGGTGCGCATCGTCTCGAAGCCGCCCCCGGGGTCCAGCCTGGTGCCGAGCACCTGCGGCTGCAGGCGGACCCGCTGCTGCGTCGTGGTGGTCCCCGCGGTGTCGGCGTAGAACTTGCACTCCATCGCCTGCTCCAACGACACGTCGACGTGGTCGACCTCGTCGTGCCCGAGCAGCCGACGGCTCCACTCGCCGAACAGCGCGACCTTGTCCGCCGTGGGGACCGAGAACGGGTCGATGTCGTAGGCCGACACCCAGGTGACGTCGTCGTGGACCGGCTCGTCGGCCAGCTCGACCGGCTGGGAGTTCAGCGGTCGGGCGGTGCGCGCGACCTCGACCGCCTCGCGGGCGAGCCGGCGGGCCTCGTCCGTGGTCACGTCGGCGCTGCTCGCGAAGCCCCAGGTGCCGTCGACGACCACCCGGACGGCCATCCCGAGGGTCACGTCGTCGGAGAGGTTCTCCAGGCGCGCGTCCCGCATCGACACGTCCTGCTGCCGGATCCGCTCGACGCGCACGTCGGCGTGCTCGGCGCCGGCGTCGCGGGCGGTCTGCAGCGCGGCGTCCGCGAGAGACCGCAGGGGGAGGGCGAGGAAGGCGGGGTCGACCGGGTGCGTCACGGAGTTCACCCTAAGGCGCGCCCGATTGCTCCGAATGGCGCTGTTCCTCCGAGGACAAACGGCGTGATTCTGGTGCGAAGGACTTCCCCCCGGTCAGCTCTGGAGTTCTGCCCATGTTGAGACGTCACGACGACCCCGCGCCGCTCAGCGGGCACCCCTCTCCCGACCCGGCACTGCGCGACGAGGTCGACCCGGACCCCCTCGTCGAGGAGGCCACCGGCCGGCTGCGCGAGCAGCTGCAGTGCCTCGAGCCGGTCGACCAGTGGGGCCGCCCCGTCGCGTGGCGGCAGGTCGCCCGGATCGCCCTCGGGCCGCTCGCCTCCCCGCGCGTCCGCGATGCCCGGACCGCGGACCTCCTCGAGGAGAGCGTCGTCGCTGAGCCCGAGACCGAGCCGGCCCGGTCCGTCTCGCCCGAGACGCGGGACCGCACCGAGGAGTACCGGCGGCTGTTCCAGGCCCTCGACGACACCGACCGGCTGCTGCACGGCCGCTGACTCAGAACCAGCGCGGGTCCATGTCGAGGGTCGTGCGGTCCAGGCTCGCGACGAGGTCGAGCTGCGGTCCCGTCTTCGGCAGCTCCCACGCGAAGAAGTACTGGGCGGCCCGGCGCTTGCCCTCGTAGAAGTCGCCGTCCTTGCCGTCGGCGGCGATCAGCTGCTCGAGCCACATCCAGGCGATGACGACGTGGCCCACCGCCTCCATGTAGGGCGTCGCGTTGGCCAGCGAGAGCGCGACATCGCCTGCGCCCCAGACCTTCTGGGTCACCTCGACCACCCGCTGCACGGCGGCGCGGAGCTGGCCCGCGTACGGCTCGGGCGCCCGCGCGCACGTCGCCTCGATCGTCTCGGCCAGTCTCGTGAGGCCGGCGCCGCCGTGCTGCGTGACCTTGCGGCCCAGCAGGTCCAGTGCCTGGATGCCGTGGGTGCCCTCGTGGATCGGGTTGAGCCGGTTGTCGCGGTAGAGCTGCTCGACCGGGTACTCGCGGGTGTAGCCGTACCCGCCCAGCACCTGGATCGCCAGGCTGTTGGCCTCCAGGCACCACTGCGACGGCCAGCTCTTCGCGATCGGGGTGAGCATGCCCAGCAGCAGCTCCTCGTGCGCGTCGACGAGCTGCATGCAGTAGAGCTCCAGCGCCAGGGCACCCTCGACGTAGGACTTCTGGGCGAGCAGCATCCGTCGGACGTCGGGGTGCTCGATGATCGGGACCTGCGGCGTCGTCGGGTCGCCGCCGGCCCGTCCCTGCGGGCGGCCCTTCGCGTAGTCCAGCGCGTGCAGGTAGCCGGTGTAGCCGAGCGCGGTCGCGCCGAGCCCGACGCCGATGCGGGCCTCGTTCATCATGTGGAACATGTAGGGCAGGCCGCGGTTCTCCTCGCCCACGAGGTGGCCGACCGCGTCCTCGAACGCGAGCACCGTGTTGACGGTCCCGCGGAAGCCCATCTTGTGGTTCACGCCGGTGAGGGTCACGCCGTTGCGGCTGCCGTCGGCGAGGTACTTCGGCACGACGAACAGCGAGATCCCCTTGCTGCCGGGCGGTCCGCCCGGGACCTTGGCGAGGACGAGGTGGACGATGTTCTCGCTGAGGTCGTGCTCGCCCGCGCTGATCCACATCTTGCCGCCGGTGACGCGGTAGCTGCCGTCCTCCTGCCGCTCCGCCCTCGTCGTGATGTCGCCGAGCGACGAGCCGGCCTGCGGCTCGGACAGGCACATGGTGCCGAAGTAGCGGCCCTCGACCATCGGCCTGACGTAGGTCTCGACCATCTCGGGGGAGCCGTGCGCCAGCAGCAGGTTGGCGTTGGCGACGGTGAGCAGCGGGTAGGCGGCGGTGCCGACGTTGGCGGCGTGGAACCACGCCATGAGGGCGCCGCAGACGGTCGCCGGCAGGGCCATGCCGCCGACGCTCTCCGGCAGGCCGGCGCCGATGAAGCCCGCCTGGGCGTAGGCCTTCAGCGCCTTGCCGACCTCCTCGTGCAGGATCACCCGCCCGTCCTGGAAGACCGGCTCCTCCAGGTCGTTGCGGCGGTTGTGGGTGGCGAAGTCCCTCGTCGCGATCTGCTCCGCGAGGTCCATGACGGCGCCGAACGTGTCCCGGTCCCCGGGGATGTCGAGCCACTCGTAGAGCAGGAAGTCGAGATCGCGGCGGCTGAGCAGCAGAGAGGCCATGAGGGGCAGCGTAGGAGGGCAGACATGTGCTTGGGTGCACAGATGCGACGGTCTCTCCTTGTTGTGCTCACCCTCATGATCCCGCTGGCCTTGCCGACGGCAGCTCAGGCCGCCACCACGGCCACCGGCACCGTCTTCGCGCCGAACCCGGTCGCGACGCTGCAGGACGAGTCGCTGACCGACCAGAAGGACGCCGACTACGCGGCCCTGCAGAAGGCCTACCGGACGGTCACGCTGACCCACCTCGACGGCAGCGGCTACCTGCACGGCGACTACGCCTACGTCGACTCGAGCACCGGGCCGCTGGCGCAGGGGAACTTCTCCTTCCACCGCGACGACGACCGGTTCGAGCAGGTGATGGCCTACTACTGGGCGACGCAGGCGCAGCTCTACCTGCAGGAGCTCGGGTTCACCAACGTCAACAACGAGCCGCAGCGCATGAAGATCAACCAGTACGGCGTCGACAACAGCTACTTCAACGGCGACCAGAAGGACGACGTGCTCCGGTTCGGCAAGGGCGGCGTCGACGACGCCGAGGACGCCGAGGTGATCCTGCACGAGTACGGCCACGCCATCCAGGACAGCCAGGTCCCCGGGTTCGGCACCAGCCCTGACGCCGGCGCGATCGGTGAGGGCTTCAGCGACTACTGGGCGCAGGCGGTCTCCACGCGCTACGCCCCGACGCCCGACGAGCCCTGCATCGCCGACTGGGACTCGATCAGCTACACGAGCGGACCTGTGCACTGCCTGCGCCGCACCGACGGCGCCAAGACCTACCCAGCCGACCTCGCCAACCCGCGCGAGGTGCACGCCGACGGCGAGATCTGGAGCAGCGCGCTGAACGGCCTGCGCACCGCGCTCGGCGCCACCCGCGCGGACACGGCCATCATCCGGGCGCAGTTCTCCTTCGCCGCCGACACGACCATGCCGGCGGCGGCGCAGGTCACCATCGCGACGGTCCGGGCCCTGTACGGCGCCAAGCCGGCGGCAGCGGCCACCGCGGCCTTCCACGCCCGCGGCCTCGCCTAGTCCCGGCACCGGGCTTGGGGTCTCGGGAAACCGACGGTCCTGGGGGCGGCAGCTCCCGGAAAGCGCAAGCCCCCTCAGCGGGCTGCCGCGGCGATGCCTAGCGGGTGAGGCCGACGCCCATCTGGCAGTGCGGCCCGCCCCAGTGCTCGACGATCTTGCCGTCGCGGATGCGCAGGATCGCGGTGCCGTTGATCTCGACCGGCTGCCCCGAGGCGGGTACGTCGTAGAAGGCCGTACCCGTGTGGGTCCCCTTCACGGTCCAGTTGGAGACCACGAGGTCGTCCTTCTCGATGAGCAGGTCGACGCTGAACGTGAAGTCGGGGAAGGCGCTGCGCACCTGGTTCCACCACTCCAGCTCGTTGCCGCGGACGTCGGTCCCGACCTTGTCCGGCCGCACCCGGTCGGTCACGTGGCTGTGGAACTCCGGCGCCCAGAAGGAGAAGACAGCCTCCTGGTCCCCGGCGAACATGGCGTCGCTGTAGGCCCCGAGCATGGCGAGGTTGGCTGACATGCGGCCGAGCATCGCACGCGTGCCCGCCTCCGCCCACTTACCTGAAACTGCGTGCACGTCGAGGCCGCATCAGCCGCTCGCCACGCTTGGGGAGGTGGTCGGGGAGGGGCTCAGGTGCACGTGGTTTCAGGGAAGTCGTCAGAGGGTGGCGACGTAGACGCTGTTGCTCGAGGTACCGCCGGTCAGCGGGTTGGCGAACTCGACGAGGTGGCCCTCCGCCGTCGCGAAGACCTCCCGGAGGACGGCCAGGAAGGCGTCGGAGGGCGGGTCGTCGGACCACAGCGCGAAGACCCCGCCCGGGTTGAGGCGGTCGGCGACGCGCGACAGCCCCGCGGGGGAGTAGAAGGGCGCGTGCGAAGGGTCCAGGACGTGTGACGGCGTGTGGTCGATGTCGAGCAGCACCGCGTCGACCCGGGCAGGGGTACCGCCCCCGAACCCCGACCCGGCCGCGACCAGGGCGAAGAAGTCGCCGTGGACGAGGTGGCAGCGCGGGTCCTCCACGAGCGCCGGGCTGAGGGGGAGCAGCCGCTGCTCGTGCCAGTCGATGACGGCCTCGAGCGCCTCGACGACGTGCAGCGAGCGGACCCGCGCGTCGGCCAGCGCGGTGCCGGCGGTGTACCCGAGCCCGAGGCCACCGACGACGACGTCGAGGTCGTCGTGGTCGAGCGCCCCGAGGCCGAGGGTCGCCAGCGCCTCCTCGGCGACGGTGAACAGGCTGGACATGAGGTACTCCTCGCCGAGACGCACCTCGTACACCTCGACCTGCAGCGACGGCTCGAGACGACGGCGCAGGCTGATCTCGCCGATCGGTGTCTCGCGCCAGTCGAGCTCCTCGAACCGCTTCAGAAGAGCACGGACCCCACCGTGCGGGCCTCGAGGTCGAGCAGCCAGCGCTTGGCGTGCAGCCCGCCGGCGTAGCCGACGAGGGTGCCGTCGACGCCGATGACCCGGTGGCAGGGCGTGACGATCGCGTTGGGGTTGGAGCCGTTGGCGAGGCCGACGGCTCGTGACGCCACGCGCGGGTCCTCGCCGATGCGCTCGGCGATGTCGCCGTAGGAGCAGGTCGTGCCGTAGGGGATCTCGCGCAGCGCGGCCCACACCCGCAGCTGGAAGGCGCTGCCGCGCTCGTCGAGCGGGAGGTCGAACTCCTTGAGCTCGCCCGCGAAGTAGGCGTGCAGCTGGGCGCGGGCCGCGGGCAGGCAGTGGGCGCCGGCGTCCATCCGCTCGTCGGTGGACCACGGGACGCCCTTGCTCTCCGGCAGGTGGATCTGGACGAGGCCCTTCTCGGACGCCACGAGGAGCATCTCGCCGATCGGCGTCGCGACCGTCGCACTGCGCAGACCGCTGTCCACACGTCCCCCTTGACGCCGGACCCCCGGTGAGGTCTACTGGAGGAGTCGTTCGAACACGTGTTCACACGACCCGACGGGACTGCACTTCCAACAGCGTGCGGACCCGTCGGTGACGGTACCTCCGCCGTACGACAGGTGTCTCGACCCTCTCCTGGCGTGCGGCGGTGGTCCGGCCTCGCTGGAGCGTGGGGAAGCGCTTCCGCGAGGCCGGGCTCACCGTCTGCCGTCTTCCCCCGGCGAGCCCGCAGCCGAAGGAGGACGCCCATGAGCCGCCGCTTCACCGAACCCGTCGAGGTGCGCACCCGGGTGACGGCCTCCGGCCCGGTGCCGGAGGAGTTCCTGCGGGGCGATCGGCGGTACGTCGTGCGCGAGGTGCTCGCCCGCTGGACCGAGTCCGGGTCCTGGTGGCGCGGCCCGGCCATGTCCGCGGTGGTCACCGGGGGCGAGATCGCCACGACGACGCTGACGGTCGACGACCGGGCGACGCAGTGGTGGCGGGTCGAGGCCGACTCCGGCCGACTGGCTGCGCTGTCCGCCGGGACCGGGGTGTACGACCTGTGCTTCACCGAGTCGACGGCCGCCTGGTCGCTGAAGCGGGTGATGGACTGATGCGGCGGGACACCCTGCTCGCGCTGGCGCACGAGGGGCTGCGCGAGGCCGCGGCCACGGTCTCGCCGGGGCAGCGGTACGCCCTGGCCCACCTCGCCGCGCTGCGGGCCGCGGCGGCGGTGCTGGCGTGCCGCGCCCATGAGTCCCGCAGCAGGCCGACCAGCGCGTGGGTGCTGCTCGCCAAGGTCGCGCCCGAGCTCACCGAGTGGGCGCAGTTCTTCGCCGCCGGTGCGGACAAGCGGGCGGTCGCCGAGGCCGGCATCGCCGGGGCGGTCACGCCGCGGGAGGCCGACGACCTGCTGCGCGACGCCCAGTCCTTCCTGCAGGTGGTCGAGACCACGCTGCTGTCCCGAGCGAGCTAGCGATGGCTGTGCCCCCATGACAGATCCGTTCGTCCACCTGCACGTCGCGAGCGGGTACTCCCTCAAGCACGGCGCCTCCCACCCCAAGCAGCTCGTCGAGCGGGCCGCCGAGCACGGCATGGACACCCTCGCGCTGACCGACCGCGACGGTGCCTACGGGATCGTGAAGTTCGCGCAGGCCTGCGAGCGGTTCGGCGTGCGGCCGGTCTTCGGCGTCGACCTGGCGATGGGCGTGCCCCAGCCGCCGCAGCGCACCCGGACCCCGGCACGGGGCGGGGCGTTCCGCACCGAGCTGCCGCGGGTCACCTTCCTCGCCCGGACGGGGAGGGGCTGGGCGCAGCTGTGCCGGCTCATCAGCGCGACCCACCTGGCGGGGGAGCGGGGCGCCCCCGTGTCGAGCCTGGACCTCGTCCGCGAGCACGTCACCGAGGGCGTCGCCGTCCTGCTCGGCCCCGCCTCGGAGCTCGGGCACGCCCTCGCGCGACGGCGTCCCGACGAGGCGGCGCACCACCTGCGCCAGTGGCGCGACGCCCTCGACGCCGACGCCGTCGTCGTCGAGGTCGTGCACCACCGCGGTCCGGGCGACGCCGCGCAGGCCGCGCGGTTCCTGGGATTCGCCCGCGAGCACCGGGCGGCCGCCGTCCTGTCCAACGTCGTCCGGTACGCCGACCGCAGCGACGCCCCCACCGCCGACGTCCTCGACGCCAGCCGCCGGCTGGTCGCCCTCGCCGCCCGGCACGTCGACCGCGTCAACGCCGAGGCGGCCCTGCTGTCGGGCAAGGAGATGTCCGACGTGGCAAGCGAGGTCGCCCGCTACGCCGGCCTCACCGACGACGGGAAGGGCCTGCTCGCGGAGACCCGCAAGCAGGCCGACCGGTGCGCCGTCGACCCGCGCGGCGACCTCGGCATCGGCGAGGTGCACTTCCCCGAGCTGGAGGTCGCCGGCGAGCCGAGCGCCCTGCTGCGGCAGCGCTGCGAGGCCGGCCTCGGCCGCCGGGGGATGGCCCTCGACAGCACCGTCAGCAGGAGGCTCGAGGAGGAGCTCACCGTCATCGAGGGCCTCGGCTTCCCGTCGTACTTCCTCACCGTCGCCGACGTCGTCGACCTCATCAAGGACGCCGGCGTGCGGGTCGCCGCCCGCGGCAGCGGCGCGGGAAGCCTCGTCAACTACCTGCTCGGCATCAGCGACGTCGACCCGATCCGCTACGGCCTGCTCATGGAGCGGTTCCTGTCCCCGCTGCGCAACTCGCTGCCGGACGTCGACGTCGACGTCGAGTCGGCGCGCCGGACGGAGATCTACGAGAAGATCCTGGCCCGGTACGGCGGGGAGCGCTGCACCTGCGTCTCCATGATGGACACCTACCGCGCGCGGCACGGCATCCGGGACGTCGGCGCCGCTCTCGGGCTGCCGCCCGGCGACGTCGACGCGCTGGCCAAGGCGTTCCCGCACATCCGCGCGAGCCAGGTGCGGCAGGCGATGCGGGACCTGCCGGAGCTGCGGGCCAGCAACCTCAACGGATCGCGCACCGACCTGGTGCTGCAGCTCGTCGAGCGGCTCGACGGGCTGCCCCGGCACATCGCCCTGCACCCGTGCGGCGTGCTGCTGTCGGACCGCACGCTGCTCGACCGCACCCC